>JBFJMD010000085.1:0-8073 GCA_041634115.1 Thermoanaerobaculia bacterium
GACAGTTGCCCTGTTCGTCGAACGCCTTCCGCACCCCGGCCACCGAGACCGAGCCGGGCAGGACGATCGCGCCGACGTGGGAGCAGATGCTCTGCAGGCTCTCGAGCGACTTGATCGCCCCGATCCGGCCCGCCGCGACCCCCAGCAGCGCCACCGGCTTGCCGGCGAGGACCGAAGGGAAGCCCAGGTTCTCGATCACCAGCTTGATGACCGCGCTGGGACCGCCGTGGTACTCGGGCGTCGACAGGACGACGCCGGTGGCGCTCGCGACGAGATGGCGCAGGTGGTCGGGGTCGGGCGAGTCGGACTCGACCCCGGGAAAGGGCAGGTCGAGCCTCGCGGGATCGATCAGATCGACCGCGGCCCGGCGCTTGCGCAGCTCGTCGGCGACGAGCTCGACCGCCTTGCCGGTGTAGTTGCCCGGGCGGACGGTCCCCTGGACCACCGCGACCCGGATGTTCGTCTCCGCTCTCGCCTGCATCGCGTCTCCTCCGCCGCCCGATCGGGGCTCAGACGCTCAAATGAACGACCGCAGCCGCTCGTGGATCTCCGGCCACGAGAGCCGCGCCCCGCGGGCGAGCCAGATCCGGACGCCGTCCTCGAGCGCCCAGGGGTGATCGATCGCTCCCGCCTCGCGGACGTCGGCGAACGCCTCGCGGACCTCCTCCTCGCGAAAGCCGACCGCGATCACGGTGTCCAGAGGCACCTCTTCCGGCGCCCAGAACCAGTAGGTGTTGTGGCCGCTCACCACCGGCGGCAGCTCGGGCCGGCCCGCGCGGCCCGACCAGTACTCGACGGCGCCCGCCTCGCCGTAGTTGCGCGCGATGACGACGGCGCGCTCGCGCTCTTCCGGCGGCAGCGCGGCGGCGATCCGCCCGACCTCGTCCGCCAGCTCCTCCCATCCGAAGCGGTCGGAGTAGAACTGCGGCAGCTCGCTGGTGTGGCCCACCTCCTGGGCGGCCGGGGCGATCCCGATCCAGGCCTGCCAGCGGGCGAAGTCCTCGACCGCGAGGACCGGCACCCCCATCGGCAGGAAGAAGATCCCGTTCGCCACCAGCCAGGCGGCGAGCGCCGGCGCCAGCCAGCCCCGCCGCGGCCGGGCCGAGAGCCGCTCCCAGACGACCGCCCCCGCCGCCACGAGCACCGGGAAGAGCGGCGCCGCGTAGTAGGGCTTGGCGCTCTGGAGCATCAGCAGCGCGAGTGCCAGGACCGCGACGAGTCCCAGCAGCCGGAAGCGCCGCCCCTCGCGGCCGAAGAGCAGCCAGACGAGCCCCAACGGCCAGAGCAGGAGGTTCGCGGGGTGCTGCTCCAGCACGATCTCCCCCAGGAAGGCGTGCGGCGCCATGCCGCTGATCTTGTATTGCTTGGCGTTGGCGATGAACTCGAGCGTCGGCCAGTCGTGGGCGAGCTGCCAGAAGACGTAGGGCAAAAAGAGCGCCAGGGCGATCGCGCCGGCGAGCCACGGCCAGGAGGTCGCCAGCGCCCGCCGGTGGCGGGTCGCGACCAGCGCCAGCGCCAGCGCCGCGCCGAAGACCAGGAGGCCGATCTTGTTGAGCAGCCCGAGCCCCAGCACCAGCCCCAGCCAGACGAGCCACCGCGGCCGCTCGTCGGCCACCCAGTGCGCGAGAAGCGCCCAGGCGGCGACCCAGAACACCATGTCGAAGGCGTTCATCGAGTAGAACCCGGTGAGCACCTGGACGACGCCCACGATCGCGACCCCGAGCGCCGCGAGGAGCTGGGCGCGGCGCCCGCCGCCGAGGGTCGCGGCGAGGCGGGCCGCGATCGCGATGACCGCGGCACCGCAGAGCGCGGGCAGGAGCCGGAGCGCCACGACGCCCTCGCCCAGGACCGCCCGCACCAGCGCCAGCAGCCAGATCGAAAGCGGCGGCTGGTCCACGTACCCCCAGGCCAGCCGCTTCGAGCAGGCGATGTAGTAGTACTCGTCGCGGAAGATCCCGTAGCTGCCGGCGGTCGCGAGATGGAGCAGCAGGTAGACGCCGGCGACGACGAAGACAGGCCACCCGGGCAGCGTCGGGAGCCGCGGGCGGCGATCGGCGGACGGCGCGGTCACCGCGCCCCCCGAGCGGAGGGTCTCGAGAGCACGGCGGCATTCTACCTGCGGGCTCCGGTGGGTATCCTCTCTCCGTGCCACCCTCCCCCGTCGCCCGCGAGCTCGCCGCGACGGCGCGGCTCGCCGGCCCCGTCGTCGGCGGCCAGCTCACGCTCGTCGGCATGAGCTTCACCGACACCGTGATGGCCGGCCGGCTCGACGCGGCGGCGCTGGCGGCGGTCGCCGTCGGCGCCAGCGTCTGGGCGTCGATCATGCTCTTCATCACCGGCGTGCTCATGATCCTCGCCCCCTCCGTGGCGCAGTGCGAGGGCGCCGGCGAGCGCCACCGGGTGGCGCCGCTCGCGCGCCAGACCTTCTGGGTCAGCCAGGCGCTGGCCGTCGCCGGCGTCGCCGCGGCCGCCAACCTGCGGCCGCTCCTCGAGCTGCTGCGGGTCGACCCGGCGATCGTCCCCGACGCCTCCGGGTACCTCCAGGCGCTCTGCTGGGGGGTGCCCGCCTGGGCCGCCTACATGGTGCTGCGCAACGCCAGCGAGGGCCTGGGCGCGACCCGCCCGACCCTCTACTTCGGGATCGTCGGGCTGGTCGCCAACGCCGGCGCCGACTGGGTGCTGATGTACGGCCGCCTCGGCTTCCCGGCGCTCGGCGCGGTGGGCTGCGGCTACGCCACCGCCGCCGTCTGGTGGCTCCAGCTCGCGGGCCTCGCGCTCTACGTCGCGCGCGGCGCGCCCTACCGCGACCTGGAGCTCTTCTCCCGCCTCGAGCCGCCGGACCGCGAGGCGATCGGCCGCATCGTCCGCCTCGGCCTTCCGGTCGGCGTGATGTCGCTCATGGAGGTCAGCATGTTCACCCTGGTGGCGCTGCTGATCGGCACGATGGGCACCGTAATGGTGGCGGGCCACCAGGTGACGCTCAACTTCGCGGCGCTGACCTTCATGGTGCCGCTCGGCCTCTCGATGGCGACGAGCGTGCGGGTGGGAAACGCCTTCGGCCACACCGACCCCGCGGCCGTTCGTCGAGCCGCTGGCGCCGGGGTCGGCCTGGCGCTCGCGGCCCAGGTCTTCTCGGCCTCGCTGATGCTCTCCGTCCCCGCCGCCATCGCCCGCGTCTACACCGACGACCCCGCCGTCATCGCGATCGCCGTCGAGCTCCTCTTCCTGGCCGCGATCTTCCAGCTCTCCGACGGCGTCCAGGTGAGCTGCGCCGGAATCCTGCGGGGGCTCAACGACACGCGGGTGCCGATGGCGATCACCGTCGTCGCCTACTGGCTGGTCGGCCTGCCACTCGGCATCTGGCTCGGATTCCGGCTCGGCCTCGGCGCCCGCGGCATGTGGATGGGGATGATCGCCGGGCTGACGGCCGCCGCGGTGCTGCTGGCGCTGCGCTACCGGGCCATCTCGCGGACCCTCGGGTAGCCCGGAGACCGGCCGCGCTCGGAGTCGTCGAGCTCGCAGACCGCCCGGGAGGACCCGCTGGGCCCGCGCTCACCGGCCGTCCCGCCTGCTAGAGTGCCCCCTGCCCGAGGCCGGACAGCTCCCGTCGGGTCCGGCCCGGGCCGAGACTCCCCGAGATGAGAACTCTCGTCGCCGCCGCCGGGGCGCTGCTCGTCTACCTGGTCTGGAAGTCCCTCTCTTGGCAGATGACCGGCGACGCGCCGCTCTACCACTACATCGCCTGGCTGATCTCGGAGGGGCTGGTGCCCTACCGGGACATCTTCGACTTCAACATGCCGGGGGTCTTCCTGGTCCACCTCGCGGTGCTCGCGATCGGCGGCGACGGCGACCTCGCCTGGCGCCTCTTCGACCTGGGCGCCCTGGCGGCGATCGGCGCGCTCCTCTACCTCTTCTGCCGCCCGCTCGCCGGCCGCTGGGGCGCGGCGGCGGCGGCCGCGCTGTTCGGCCTCTACCACCTGGCGGGCGGCCACTGGGTGGCGGGCCAGCGGGACTTCCTGATCTGCGGCCTGGTGCTCGCGGCGATGCTCGCGATCTGCCGCTTCGTCGAAGCCCCGGAGCGGCGCCGTTGGCTGGTGGCGGCCGGCCTCGCGCTCGGCGTCGGCGTGACGATCAAGCCGTTCGCCGTCCTCATCTGGCTGGGCTGCGCGGCGGCGGCCGTGCTCCTCGCCCCGGGCCCGCTCGGCCGACGCTGGCCGGCGACCGCCGTCGTCCTCGCCGCCGGGGCGGCGCCGCCGGCGCTCATCGTCGTCTGGCTCGCCGCGACCGGTGCCTTCAAACCGTTCCTCGAGATCCTGCTCGACTACACCCTGCCCTTCTACGGCCGGCTCGGCATCGGCCCGCTCGGAGTCTGGCGTGACTCCGGCCCGAGCGTCGACGGGTGGCCGTTCGCGCTCTTCTTCGCCTTTCTCGGCCTCCTCGGCTGGAGCGCGCGGGTCGCGCCGCGCCAGGCCCAGCGCCGCTGGCTCACCCTTCTGGGGGTCGCCTACGGGGTGGCCCACTTCGTTCTGCAGGGCAAGGGCTACGGCTATCACTACTATCCGCTGATCTGCTTTCTGCTGGCGCTGGCGGCGCCCGCCCTGCGGGCGGCGACGCAAGAGGAGAAGGCCGAACGTCGGGGCGAGCGCGCCGCGCCGGGATCGCGGCTCGCGGCGGTCACCTCCATCTCCAGGCGGCAGGTCGCGGCGCTGACCTTCGCCGCGGCCCTGGTGGCGATCGGCGTCGGCGGCACCACCGGCCGCTCGGCATTCGACTTCGCCGACACCTACGGCGAGCGCGGGCGGGCGCTCCTCGGCGACCTCTCGCGGCTGGTACCGCCCGGGGAGAGCGTCCAGGTCCTCGACGACACCTACGCCAACGCCACCCTCGCCCTGCTGCGCCTGCGCATCCGCCAGCCGACGCCCTTCATCACCGACACGCCCCTCTTCGTGGACACCGAGGATCCCCGCATCCGGCGGCTGCAGGAGCGCTTCGTCGCCGATCTGGTGTCGGCGCGCCCGGCGGCGATCGTGGTGTCGAAGCACAACATGGTGCGCCGGAGCTTCGACCGGGTCTGGGAGCTGCCCGGGCTGGGCTCCTTCCTCCTGGAAAACTACCGGGTGGCGGTGAATCACCCCCGCGCCTACCAGCTCTGGCTGCGCGAGGACCTGGGGGAGCGCGGCCGGCCCCGAGCCCCGGCGCCAGGCGCCCGATGACTCTCACCAGTCCCCTGCCCACCGCCGAGGCCCGGCCGCCGGCCACCTGGCGCGACTACCTCGCCATGGCGCGCCCCGACCACTGGGTCAAGCACGTCTTCATCGTGCCGGGGATCGTGCTCGCCCACCTGCTGCACCCGGCGCGCGAGGACTGGCCGCTGCTCGCCATCGCGCTCGGCTTCCTGAGCGCCGCCGCCGTCGCCTCGGCGAACTACGTGCTGAACGAGTGGCTGGACGCCGAGCACGACGCCTTCCATCCGACCAAGTCGGGCCGCGTGGCCGTGGGCAAGAGGATCCGCGGCGGCTGGGTGGTGGCCGAGTACCTGGCGCTCGCCGGCCTCGGGCTGGCGCTGGCGGCGGCCGTCTCGAGCCTCTTCCTGGCGCTCTCGGGCGCCTTCCTGGTGAGCGGCATCGTCTACAACGTGCCGCCGCTGCGCAGCAAGGACGTGGCCTACCTGGACATCCTGAGCGAGGCGGTCAACAACCCGATCCGGCTGACCCTGGGCTGGGCGATGATCGACCCCTCGACGCTGCCCCCGGGGAGCGTGCTGCTGGCCTACTGGCTGGGCGGCGCCTTCCTCATGGCGGTCAAGCGGCTGGCCGAGTACCGGGCGGTGTCGGAGACCGTGGGGGCCGAGGCGCTGGGCCGCTACCGCAAGTCCTTCCGCCGCTACAGCGAGCGCTCGCTGCTCGTCTCGACCTTCCTCTACGCCCAGCTCGCGGCGTTCTTCCTCGCCGTCTTCCTGATCAAGTACCGGGTCGAGTACCTGCTCTCGCTGCCGCTCTTCGCCGCGCTCTTCGGCGCCTACCTGCGGGTGGGGCTCAAGCCGGCCTCCGCCGCCCAGAGCCCCGAGCGGCTGTTCCGCGAGCGCTCGATCGTCGTGCTGCTCGCGCTCCTCACCGCGGCGCTGGTGCTGCTGACCGTGGTGGACCTGCCGCTCCTCGAGCGACTAAGCAGCCCCCACTACATCGAGCTGCCGCTGCGCTGAGCCGTCGTCGGGCGGACCGCCTCGGCCGACGAAGACCCCGGCCGTCCGTCTGCTAGACTTAAGAAGTCAGCGCAGGGAGCGAAGCTCGACCCGCGCTCCCGTTCACCGGTTCGGCCCCCAGCAATTCGGAATGGCACGCCTCCTTCTGGTCGTGGGCAGCACGCTGCTCGCTCTCGCCTTCTGCGAGGTGGCGGTGCGGGCGCTCAACCTGGGGCCCGAGCTCGCCCCGGTGAGCGCCGGCATCTTCCGGCTCTCCCCCAACCCGGTCTTGAAGTACGACCTCCAGCCGGGCTCGCACGAGGACGGGATCGAAATCAACGCCGACGGCATGCGGGACCGCGATTTCCCGCTGGAGAAGCCTCCCGGGACCTTCCGCATCGCGGTGATCGGCGACTCGATCACCTTCGGCTACCGGGTCGGCAACGAGCAGACGTATCCCAAAGTGCTCGAGCGCCTGCTGCGGGACTACCTGCCGGACGGCGATCGCTTCGAGGTGCTCAACTTCGGGGTCGCCGGCTACAGCGTGCCGGAGATCGTCGAGAGCCTGCGGGTCAAAGTGCTGGGCTACGACCCGGACCTGGTGATCTACGGCTACTGCCTGAACGACCCCGAGATCTACAACCCGTTCGCCCGGATGCTGCGCGCCAAGCTCGAGCACCCCGAGCGCGGCTACCTGGACCGCCTGGCGGACGGCCGCCTGCGCCTCTACGCGCTGGCCCGCTACGTCCTGGATGCGTCGCGCCGGGCGGCGCCGGCCGAGATCGACGAAGACGCCATCTGGGACGCCGATCCCGGCTACCGCGCGTTCCACTCCGGGGCGCAGAGGTACGAGAGCTACATCGCCCGGCTGCACGACTCCGGCCCCGGCTGGGAGGCCGTGGCGGCCGGCCTCGACGACCTCGCGGGCATGTCCCGCGATCGGGACATCCCGATCGCCGTCGCGGTCTTCCCCCTGATGCAGCGGTCCGAGCCCTACTCGCTCGAGCCCGTGCACGCCAAGCTGGGGCGCGAGATCGAAGAGCGCGGCCTCCTGGCGCTCGATCTGACCGGGGTCTTCGTCGCCGCCAGCGCCGACCCGCTCTGGAAGAAGAGCTTCGTGCGGGACCGGGTCCACCCGTGGTCCACGGGACACGGCATCGCGGCGCTCGCGATCCTCTACTGGCTGCTCGACGGCGACCTGGTTCCGGGCGCGGACGAGGCGGCCGCCGACCGGCTGCTGGCCGAAGGACCCGCCGCCGAGATGGTGCGCGCGGCGCTCTGACCCGCGAGCGCCGGCGCCCGCCGCGCCTCTGCTAGACTTTCGCGCAACGAAGCCGAGCGAGTGACCGCGGGGAGCGGGAAGGCACGATCTCGCGCTCCGAGCCCAGAG
This sequence comes from Thermoanaerobaculia bacterium, assembly GCA_041634115.1. Lineage (GTDB taxonomy): Bacteria > Acidobacteriota > Thermoanaerobaculia > Multivoradales > JAHEKO01 > JBFJMD01. Next base: position 7,572 of record JBFJMD010000085.1, read on the forward strand.
AAGCCGAGCGTTGACCACCCAGGCGGCGACCTGCACCTCTTGCGGCGCCGCGGCACCGCCCGGGGCCCGCTTCTGCCCCTCCTGCGCCGCGCCGCTCGGCTCCGGCGCGGCGGCCGCCGTGCCCGACGAGGAGACGGCGCTCGCCCCGGAGGGGGGCCTGGCGCCGCCGCCCCGCTCGCCGACACCGGGCTCGGCCTCCTCCGTCGGCTCCTCCGCGGACGAGGGCCGCTTCCTCCCCGGCCAGGTGATCGCCGAGCGCTACCGGATCGTCGGGCTCCTGGGCCGCGGCGGCATGGGCGAGGTCTACCGCGCCGACGACCTCAAGCTCGGGCAGCCGGTGGCGCTCAAGTTCCTGCCCGAGGCGGTGGCGCACGACCGGGACTGGCTCGAGCGGTTCCTCAACGAGGTCAAGGTCGCGCGCCAGATCTCCCATCCCCACGTCTGCCGGGTGCACGACGTCGGCGAGGTGGGCGGCCACCACTATCTCTCCATGGAGTACATC
>JBFJMD010000086.1:0-8039 GCA_041634115.1 Thermoanaerobaculia bacterium
GCGACCGCGGCCCTGGCCCTGGGCAGCAACCGCGGGCCCTCGGAGGCGATCCTGCTGCAGGCCGTCCGGCGCCTCGCCCGCTGCTTCGACGGCCTCCGCGTCGCCTCCCTCTACGTCACCCGCCCGATCTCGCCGATCCCGCAGCCCGACTTCCTGAACACCGCCGTCTGTGGCCGCGCCCGGCTCGCGCCGGACGCGCTCCTCGCCTTCGGCAAGCGCCTGGAGCTGGCGGCCGGACGCCTTCCCGGCCCCCGCCACGGGCCGCGCGAGCTCGACGTGGACCTGCTGGTCTACGGCGACCGGGTGAGCTCGCGACCGGAGCTCGCGCTCCCCCATCCCCGCCTCCGCGAGCGCCGCTTCTTCCTCGCGCCCCTGGCCGAGATCGCCCCCCGGCTCGAGGTCCCGCCCGACGGCGCGACCGTCGCCGAGCTCCTCGCCTCCCTCCCCGGCCCGCCCGAGCCCCGCAGGTCCTGGGACCCGCTCCAGGGAATCTGAGACTTCCCGCCTGCGGGCGATGCCGACGAGACGGTCGCCCGCAGTCCGAGGAGGCGTTTCGCCGCCCGGCCGGGAGGGCCCGGATCGGGGGCGTGAGGGACGCGCTGCGCCGAAGCGCCAAAAGCCACCGCCCTGAGAGCGCGGCCCGACCGAGGCGTGCTCAGGAACGACAAGTAGGGCACCAGAGAGCGCGCCGTCCCCCGGTAGGGCCCTCCCGGACGGGCCCCGAAACGGCGGCGATGCCGAAGCGCGTCTTCGAAGACGGGCGCGACAGAGCCCAGGCGTTTCATCCGCGCGAGCCGAAGCCGACTCTTCGAGAAACGCCGAAGCGCCGCAGCGCCCTCCTCGAAGGGCCCGCTCATTTGCGCTCTCCCCGCCGCATGCCGTAACGTCGCGCCACCATGCACTCGAGCGCGGGGCTCCCCTGGTACCGGCGTCTGCACTGGCAGATCCTGGCGGCGATGGCCGTCGGCATCGTCGCGGGACTCCTCGGCGGCCAGCCCTTCGCCGACAAGGTCGGCTGGCTCGGCACCCTCTTCATCAAGCTGCTGAAGATGATCATCGTGCCGCTCATCTTCACCTCGATCGTCTCCGGCGTCGCCTCGGTGGGCGGCGGCCGCGACCTCGGCCGGCTGTTCTCGAAGACCCTCGGCTACTACGTGCTCACCAGCCTGCTGGCGATCCTCGCCGGGCTGACCGCGGTCAACCTCATCCGGCCCGGGGTCGGCGCCAACATCGCCGGCGCCGAGAAGGCCGCGATGCCGGAGCTCTCGACCCCCAGCTCGCCGGTCGACCTGCTGCTCGACATCGTGCCCGAGAACGTGCTGGCGGCGGCGGCCGAGCCCAACATGCTGGCGGTGATCTTCTTCTGCATCCTGCTGGGCATGGCCATCGCCAGCCTGCCGGAAGGGCCGCGCCAGTATCTGACCAGCGCCTTCGACGCCGGCTTCCAGGCGATGATGAAGCTGACCGGCGGCGTCATCCTCTTCCTGCCGATCGGCGTCTTCGGGCTGATCACTCGCCTCGTCGGCAGCTCCGGGCTCGAGTCCTTCCGCGCCCTCGGCCTCTACATGGTGACGATCGCGGTGAGCCTCACCTTCCACCTCTTCGTCACCCTGCCGCTGGTGCTGCTCGTCCTGGGCCGGATTCGCCCTTCGATCCACTACCGCAACATGATCGAGCCGCTGGTGATGGCCTTCTCGACCAGCTCCTCGGCGGCGACCCTGCCGCTGACTCTCAACAACGTGGAGAAGAAGGTCGGGGTATCGAACCGCATCTCCTCGTTCGTGCTGCCGATGGGGGCGACGGTCAACATGGACGGCACCGCGCTCTACGAGTGCGCCGGGGTGATCTTCATCTCGCAGGTGCTCGGCGTCGAGCTCGGCTTCGGCCAGCAGCTCGTGGTGGTGCTGACCGCGCTCCTGGCCTCGATCGGCGCGGCGGCGGTGCCGTCGGCGGGGCTGGTGATCATCTTCATCGTGCTGGAGGCGGTGAACCTGCGCGGGCCCGAGGTCGACGTCATCGTCGGCGCCATGCTGGCGATCGACCGGCCGCTCGACATGTACCGCACCTCGGTCAACGTCTTCAGCGACTCCTGCGGCGCCGCGATCATCGCCCGCTCCGAGGGGGAGTCGGGCGTGGACACCGAAGTCCGCGACGACTAGGGCGCCGCCGGGGCCCCGCATGCAGACGACGGCCGCCTTTCGGGACCCGATCCACGGCTTCATCCACGCCGACCCGCTCGAGCAGGCCCTGATCAACAGCCGGCCGCTGCAGCGGCTGCGCTCGATCCACCAGCTCGCATTCACCTACCTCGTCTTCCCCGGCGCCGAGCACAGCCGCTTCAGCCACGTCCTGGGGGCGATGCACCTGGCCGGCCGCGTCTACGACGCGCTGGCAGCGCGGGGCACCGGCGCGCTCGACCTCGACCCGGGACCGCGCAGCCGGGGGCGGCGCCTGGTGCGCCTGGCGGCGCTCACCCACGACATCGGCCACGCCCCCTTCAGCCACTCCGCCGAGGACCTCTTCGAGGGCGGCATCGACCACGAGCAGATGACCGGCCGCCTGCTCGCCACCGAGGAGATCCGCCGGGCGTTCGCGGCCCACGGCCGGGGCCTCGCGCCGGAGGACGTGTCGCGCCTGCTGCTCGCCCCCGAGAGCCCGGAGGAGCGGCTGCTGTCGAAGATCATGTCGGGCGAGCTCGACGTGGACAAGATGGACTACCTGCTGCGCGACAGCCTCTACTGCGGGGTGCGCTACGGGGTCTTCGACCTCGACCGGGTGCTGGAGACGATCGTCGCGCTCGAGGACCCGGAGAGCGGCGAGTGGGGCCTGGGGGTCGAGGAGGGGGGCGTCCACGCCCTCGAGGCGCTGGTCATGGCCCGCTACTACATGTTCACCCAGGTCTACTTCAACCTGACCGGCAAGGCGCTGGAGCTCCACTTCAGCAAATGGCTCGAGGAGAGCGGCCGGCGCTGGCCGACGGAGCCCGAGGCCTTTCTCGAGCAGGACGACGTCTCGACGCTGACCGAGATGCGGCGCTCGGCGAGCGTCCACGCCCGCGCCGTCGTCGCCCGCGACCACTACCCGCTCGCCTTCGAGACCGAGGAGCACCTCTCGGCCGAGGAGAAGCAGCGCTTCGAAGAGCTGCTGCCGGCGCTGCGCGAGGAGTTCGGCGACGATCTGCTGCTGGTCTCCAACTCCGCCAAGGACCCGCACCGGCTCGGCAAGAGCCGGGTGCTGGTGCGCCGCGCCGCCGGCGTCCTGACCCCGATGGAGGAGGCCAGCCACTTCATCCGCCACCTGGAGCGCATCGAGCGCTACCGGATCTACACCCCGGCCGCGATCCAGGCGGCGGTCGCCGCCCGCCTGGCCGAGCGCTGGCCGGCTTCTCGCTAGCCCGGCTGGCCGGTCAGCCCGGCGAGGCGCTCCAGGGCCTCGCTCCAGCGCCGCCGGTAGGCCTCCCAGACGGTGAGGCAGGTGGTGAGCGAGAGCTGCTCGAAGCCCTCCTGGAAGACGTCGATCTCGGCGCCGCCGGCGGCGGGGACGACGGACAGGGTGAGCCGGGTGGGCGAGCGCCAGCCGGCGTCGAGGCGCTCGAAGGAGAGCACCCAGCGCCGCGGCGGCTCGAGCTCCAGCGTCGCGGCCCGCTCGCGCAGCGGCTCGCCCTCGGGCGTCGTGCTCTCGAGGGTGAGCGAGCCGCCGGCGCCGGGCTCGACCCGGGCCGCCGGCGCCAGCCAGCGGCGCAGGCGCTCCTCCTCGGTCAGCCAGCGCCAGGCCACCTCGGGGGCGACCGCGAGCCGCCGCCGGCGCCGCAGCTGGACCCCGGGGATGTCGCCCTGGCGGATCTGCTCGACCACGATCGTCCCGCCTGCCGGCGCCCGGCCGCGCGCTACCCCGCGGCCGCCCGGATCTCGGCGGCCTTCTCCGGCCGCCCCCAGGCCTCGTAGAGCCCCACCAGCCGCTCCTCGACGCCTCGGGTCCGCCGGTGCTTCGGCCCCAGCCCGGAGCGGATCGCGTAGTAGGAGCCCACCAGCAGCTCCTCGGCCTCCTCGAAGCGTCCCTCGGCGGTGTAGCACTCGCCCAGGAAGCTGCGCGCCTCCGCGGTCCGCCAGTGGTTGACCGGCAGCGTCGACTCGAAGACCTCGATCGACTCGAGCAGCAGCGGCTCGGCGGCCTTGAGGTCGCCCTTCTGCACGAGCAGGCTGCCGAGCCCCAGCAGCGAGATCCCGATCTCGGCGTGCCGGCCCGCGAACGCGTTGCGCCGGATCTCGAGCGACTCGCGGAAGAGCTGTTCGGCCTCGGCCAGCTTGCCGGTGTCCCTCAGCAGCATGGCCAGGTTGCTGATCTGCACCGCCACCTTCGGATGCTCCCGGCCCATGAGCTTCTTCCACAGCGTCAGCGCCTCGCGGTAGAGGCGCTCGGCGCTGGCGTAGTCCCCCTTCTCGCGCATCACGCGGCCGAGGTTGTTCAGGCTCTCGGCGACGTCCATGTGCTCGTCGCCCAGCGTCTTGCGGCGGATCGCCAGCGCCTCGCGCATCAGCGGCTCCGCCTCGTCGTTGCGGCCCTGGATCCCCAGGTTCACCGCCAGGTCGTTGAGCGAGTTGGCGATCAGCGGGTGGCCGGCGTCGAGCCAGCGGCGGCGGATCTCGAGGACCCTGCGGAACAGCGCCTCGGCGGCGTCGAAGTCCCCCTCCTGCGAGAGCAGCATCGCCAGGTTGATCTCCTGGTCCGCCAGCTCGAGGCTCTCCTGGCCCGAGACCTCCTGCTGGATCGCGATGGCGCGCCGGTAGAGACGCTCGGCGGTCGGGAAGTCGCCCTTGTCGTGGAAGAGGCGGCCGAGGTTGTTCAGGCTCTCCGCCACCCACTGATGGCGCTCGCCGTGCAGTCGCAGGCGCATGTCCAGGGCCTCGCGCAGGAGCGGCTCGGCGGCGGCGAACTCCCCCTTCTGCCCCAGCAGCACGCCGAGGTTGTTCAGGCTCTGCGCGACCTCGTCGTGCTGCGGGCCGAAGGTCTCCCGGCGCAGCTCGAGCGAACGGCGCAGCAGCGGCTCCGCCCAGTCGAGCAATCCGAGGTTGCGGTAGACGTTGCCGATCGCCTCCATCAGGGTCGCCTGGATGGCGGGCTGACCGGAGAGCTCCTGGTCGATGCGGCGGGCGCCGCGGTCGAGGATCTCGCGCGCGGTGACCGTCTCGCCGCCGGTCACCTGCGGGTCCGAGATCTGGAAGATCTCCTGCATGAAGGAGACGACCTGCTCGGCCCGGTCGCGCTCGAGCTGTGCCTGGTCGCGCTCCAGCCGGATGCGCGAGTTCTGGAAGGCGGTGAGCGCCGACACCCCCACCAGGAGGAGCGCGAAGAGGGTCGCGACCCCCACCGCGTAGCGGTTGCGCGTCAGGAACTTGCGGGTGCGGTAGCCGAGACTGTCCTTGTGGGCGACGACCGGCAGCCCCTGCAGGTGGCGCCGGATGTCCTCGGCGAACTGCTCGACCGAGGCGTAGCGGCGCGGCGGCTCCTTGCGCAGCGCCATCAGCGCGATGTTGTCGAGGTCGCCCGCGAGGCGGCGGCGGAGCGCCCCGGGCTGGGTGCGGCGCGACAGGCAGACCGCCTCGATCGTCTGCACGCCGCCGGTGCCGGTGGTGTCCGTCTCCAGCGCCTCGAGCCGCTGGATCCGGGCGCTCGGCCGCTCCGGGATCTCCTCCAGCACGGCCTTCTCCACCTCTCTCGGCGTCGCCTCCTCGAGCCGGTACGGCAGCTGCCCGGTCAGCAGCTTGTAGAACAGCACGCCCAGCGAGTAGACGTCGCTCGAGGTGGTGATGAGCTTGCCCTGGATCTGCTCGGGGCTCGCGTAGTAGGGCGTCATCGGCCGCATCCGGGTGGCGGTGAACTCCACCATCACCGGGAACTGCTCCGGCTTCATCAGCTTGGCGATGCCGAAGTCGAGCAGCTTCGGGACGCCGCTCGAGGTGACCAGGATGTTGCTCGCCTTGAGGTCGCGGTGGACGACGAGGTTCTGATGGGCGTAGATCACCGCCGAGCAGACCGTGCCGAACAGCCGCAGGCGCTCGGGAATCGAGAGCCGGTTGCGGTCGCAGAACTCGTCGATCCGGATGCCCTCGATGTAGTCCATCACGAAGTAGGGCAGGCCCTCCTCCGTGGTGCCGCCGTCGAGCAGCTTGGCGATGTTGGGATGGTCGAGGCTGGCGAGGATCTGACGCTCGGTGCGGAAGCGCCGGCGCAGGTCCTCGCGGTCCATCTCCTGGCGGATGACCTTGAGCGCCACCAGCTTCTGGTACTCGTCGTCGTCGCGCACCGCCAGGAACACCTGGCTCATGCCGCCCTCGCCGAGCCGGCGCAGGAGCTTGTAGGGCCCGACGTGATCGAGGGTCAGGCGCTCGACGCGGTCGGCCAGGAACTGGCTGATGCCGCCCTCGACCACCGGCTGCTCGAGGAAGGCGCCCGATCTCTCGTGCGCCTCGAGCAGGGAGTCGACTTCGCGCCGCAGCACCGGGTCGTTGCCGGCCGCCCGCAGCAGGAAGGTCTCCCTCTGCCCCGGCGGCAGGTCCACGGCCTCTTCGAAGATCTCCTCGACTTTGCGCCAGCGCTCAGGATTCATCGGCGCGATCTTCGGTCAGGTACCGGTAGAGCCACGCCTTCGCCATCTTCCACCGGCGGTTGACCGTGGGCACCGAGACGCCCATGTGGTCGGCGATCTCCTGCACCTTGAAGCCGCCGAAGAAGCGCAGCTCGACGAGCCGGCTGAGCTCGGGGTCGAGCTCCGACAGCGCTTTCATGGCGTCGTCCACGGCGACGAGATCGGCCGCCCGGTCCATCGAGACCTCGGGCGCGTCGTCGAGCGAGATCTTGCGCATGCCGCCGCCGCGCTTGGCGTAGCGATGGCTGCGGGCGTGATCGACCAGGATGCGGCGCATCATCTGCGCGGCGAGGGCGAAGAACTGCAGGCTGCTCTGCCAGCGCACCCGCTTCTGGTCGATCAGCCGGATGTACGCCTCGTGCACCAGCGCCGTGGTCTGCAGCGTGTGGTCCGAGCGCTCGCGGTTGAGATAGCGGCCGGCCAGCGACCGCAGCTCGTCGTAGACCGCCGGCATCAGACGGGCGAGGGCCTCCTCGTCGCCGTCGCTCCAGTCGACGAGAAGCTGTGTGAGATCTCCGGAGGGATTTGCGGCCATGGGAGGCTCGCGGAGCGGGTTTGTTCGGGTCCTTTCGCTGCGGAGTATACAGGAGGACCGGCCGAAAAGCCTGTCTCGCCGGGCTCGTCGGGAGGAGGAGCGCCGATTCCGGCGCCCGGCCGCCGGCACTCCGCCGGCGCCGGGGGCGGGGGGCGCGATCCCGCCGCCGGCCCCTCATCGGCGCTCGAGCAGCCGCCGGGTCTTCCAGCCCCGGAAGGCGAAGAGCGCCGGCAGGCCGAGCCACATGGCCGCCGCCACCAGCCGGTCGAGAAGACCTCCGCCGATCTCGGCCTCGATCTCGTCGACCACCTCGGTGCGGCCCTCGGCGAGCGCCCGGAAGCCGTGGCGGTGGCGCCAGCTCCGGAACGGCCCCTCGACCTGGCGGTCCACGAAGCCGCCGGGGCCGCTCTCCTCCACGCGCGCGACCCACCGCACCGGCACCGGGCCCAGCCACATGCGCAGCACCATCTCGTCGCCGGCGGCGAGCCGCTCCGGGGCCCGCTCGACCCGCAGCGGGACGAAGGGCGGGGTGATGGCCTCGAGGCTCGCCCGCGAGCGGTGGAACTCCGCCACCGCGGCGGCCGGCGCCGCGACCTCGAACCGGCGGCGGAACCTCACCGCGTCAGGCCAGCAGGTCCTCGAGGGCGGCGCGCGCCTCGGGAAACCGGAAGGCGAAGCCGTGCTCGACGAGCCGCGCCGGCAGCGCCCTCTGCCCGTCGAGGACGAGGGTGGACATTTCGCCGAGCGCCAGCTTGAGGGCGAAGGCGGGCGCCGGCAGCAGGCTGGGGCGGCCCATCACCGAGCCCAGGACCTTGGCGAAGTCGCGGTTGGTCAGCGGCTGCGGCGAGGTCAGGTTGA
>JBFJMD010000087.1:0-8011 GCA_041634115.1 Thermoanaerobaculia bacterium
CCGAGCGCCAGGTGGATCAGGAACATCACCAGGTAGAACCAGTTCTGGTAGGTCTCGCCCCGGATCCACTCGAGCAGGCTGACGCCGACGAGATAGGTGGCGTTGACCGCGAGCAGCGCGAACAGGCCGAAGACCACGGCGAGCAGCTTGCGCAGCTTGGGGCCCACCGCGGGCACGTAGCGCCGCTTGCGGACGCCCGGCCGGGTCTTCTTGGCGGGTACGGGGCGGCTCGATTCGCTCATGGTCTTGCCGGGTGTGGGGTCGCGCTGAGCGCGCGAAGCGGGCAGGGTCGGTCGGGCGCCTCTAATCGCGGCCATCATACTCCAGGCCGACCGCCGCCGACCCGCTCCGTAACGTCGCGCCGGAGCCTCGGACCCGGCCCGCGGCCGGCGCTCGGGGGCCGCTCGGCGGCCCTGTGAAGTCGTCTCTTGTCAAGGACTTGCCTCTTGTGCTAGAAAAAACGCTCCCTCCGCCAATTTGCAACCGGATCGATCGGGCGTAGGGGAGAGGTCGTGAGAATGCCCGTGACGCGAAGCACTCATCGTTCGGCGCCGACCCAAGCGGCGCCGCCGGCGATGCGAACCCCGCTCGCCGGACTCGCGGCCGCGGCGCTCGCCCTGCTCTTCGCGCTTCCGATCCTCTCCCCGGCGCCGGCCGCCGGCCAGAGCCTGCGCGGCTCGAGGGCGTCGATGGAGCGCCAGAACGAGCAGGCGCGCCTCCACGACTTCACCTTCCTGTCCAACCGCGGCCAGGTCCAGCACTTCGTCGACCAGGGCTTCCTGGTGCCGGTCCGGGGCAACGCCGACTTCCGGCTGAAGGACGTCTCGTTCCCGTACGCCCGGCCGGAGGTCAAGGCCTTCGTCGAGCGGCTCGCCTCCCAGTACCGGAGCGCCTGCGGTGAGCAGCTCGTGGTGACCAGCCTGACCCGCCCGAAGAGCCACCAGCCCCCGAACGCCTCCCGGAAATCGGTCCACCCCACCGGCATGGCCCTCGACCTGCGCCGCGCCTGGAACCGGACTTGCCGCCGCTGGATCGAAGGGGTGCTGCTGACCCTCGAGGGGCGCGGGCTGCTCGAGGCGACCTACGAGTGGCCGCCTCACTATCACGTGGCCCTCTTCCCGCAGCGCTACGCCGCCTATCTCCAGGAGATGGCCTCCCGCCCGCCCGAGGAGGAGTTCCAGGTCACCTCCTACCGGGTGAGCCCGGGCGACACCCTCTGGAAGATCGCCCGCCGGCACCGCACGACGGTCGAGGAGGTCAAGCGCGGCAACGGCCTGCGCTCGAACCGCATCTACCCGGGCCAGGTCCTCAAGGTCCCCGCCGGGCGCTAGCGCCAGGCCGGCCGGCGACGCTAGAGCGCCAGCAGGACCGCCGCCCCCGCCGCCAGCATCGTCGCCAGGCCGCCGCCCAGCCAGAGCGCGTAGGCGCGGGTGCCCTGGGCGATCGCCAGCGCCCACTTGGTGGCGACGTTGGCGAGGATCGCGAGCAGCAGGGCCCAGGCGGCGGTCGCCGCCGGCAGCGAGCCGCCCTCCACCAGATCGGCCAGGGAGAGCGTGATGGCGCTGGCGCTGCCGATGCCCGCTAGCGCGCTCGTGGGGTAGATCGCGCCTTCGCCCACCAGGACGATCGCGAGCCGCGCGGCGAGAATGACGCCGACGAAGAAGAGCCCGAACTTGAGCGCCGGCCAGAGCGAGAAGGGGTTCTGCAGCAGCAGCTCGATCTCCGGCTCCGCCTCGCCCCGGCCGAGCGAGCGCCGCAGGAGCCAGGCCCCGGCGACGCCCGCCACGAACATCGCCGCCAGCAGCGGCAGGCAGTCGAGCGCCAGGGCCGGGCTGACCACCCAGAGCAGCGCCAGCAGGCGCGGGAACTGGACCGCGTTGGCCGCGACGCCGGTGACGCCGAGCGTGCGGGACAGCTCCGGCGCCTTGCGCGACCGCTCCGCCAGCGAGACGGTCACCGCGGTCGTCGAGACGATGCCGCCGACCAGCGCACTCAAGGCCAGGCCGCGCTTGGCGCCGAGGACGCGCACGAGAACGTAGCCGGAGTAGCCGATCGCCGAGACCAGGATCACCAGCTTCCACACCTGGGAGGGGTTGAGGAAACCGTAGGGCCCCATCCCGCGGTCGGGGAGCAGCGGCAGCACCACGAAGACGACGGCGAGGAACTTGAGCGTGTCGAAGAACTCGGCGTCGCTCACCTGGCCCTTGACGAAGTCGTGGAGCGCCCTTTTCGATGCCAGGAAGATCACCAGCACGATGCCGGCGCTCACCGCCAGCGCCTCGTAGTCGCGCACCAGGTAGCCGAGCCAGAAGGTGAGCAGCGCCGCCAGCTCGGTGGTCAGGCCGAGGTTCTCGCGCGGCTGCCGGCGGTAGCCCAGCGCCAGGAACAGCGCCAGCGCCGCGAAGGTGATCAGGGTGAGCGGGCGCTCGCCGGCGAGCGCGCAGGCGGCGCCCAGCAGCGAGATGATGGTGAAGGTGCGGATGCCGGCCGGCTTTTTTTCGCCCGGATCGCGGTCCTTGTAGCGCTCGATCCCGACCAGCAGCCCGATCGCGAGCGCCTCGCCGAAGGCCTTGAAGATCGCCACCTCCACGGCCGCATCCTAGCCCGATCTGCGCTCGGCTCGCCGCGAGGGCGCGCCCGGCCCCCTCGGCAGGCGTCCCCGGGCTCTGTTAGACTGCCCACGCGGGCTCGCTGAGAGCGGTGCTCCGACGAAGCAGCCCCCGAGCCCCGACCCACGGAAGGAGAGTTCTGATGGCATCCAATCAGGCTTCGATGGTGCGCAGACAGCGCGAGCGCGAGCGCCAGCTCAAGCGGCGCGAGAAACAGGCCCGGCGCGCGGAGCGCCGCGAGCAGAAGAAGGCCGCCGCCGCGACCGCGCCGACCGTGACCGACGTCGATCCGAAGAACGATCCGACGATCGACTGGGGCGCCGCGGTCCGCGAGACCGAGGTCGTGCTGACCGAGGACCTGGAGGTCGTCGAGACCCCGACCGAGGAGTCCTGAGGACCGAACCGCACCGGGCGAAGCCGGCCGCCGCCCGCGTCCTCGCTCGCCTGCTCGCGCTCCCCCTGGCCGCCGGCATCGCTCTCGCGGCCGGCCCCGCCCCCGCCGCGAGCCCCCACGAAGCCTCCGCCGCCGCCGGTCGGCCCGGCGCCGCCGCGAGCGGCTCGCCGGCCCGCGCCGTTCGAGATCGCCGCGGCGACCGGATCCTGCGGGAGTACTTCGAGCTGCTCTCGATCCCCAACGTCGCCGCCGACGCCGAGAACATCGAGGCCAACGCCCGCTACCTGCGCGACGCCCTCGAGCGCCGCGGGGTCGCCGCCGAGCTCTGGAGCCTGCCGGGCGCGCCGCCGATCGTCTTCGGCGCCCTGGACGTGCCCGGGGCCAAGCGCACGCTCGGCATCTACGCCCACTACGACGGACAGCCCGTCGTCCCCTCGAGCTGGACCTCGCCCCCCTGGTCGCCGACCCTCAGGAGCGGCGCCCTGGAGGCGGGAGGCGAGCCATTGCCGCTGCCCGGAGAGGGCGAGCCGATCGACCCCGAGTGGAGGATCTACGCCCGCTCGGCCGGCGACGACAAGGCGCCGATCGCCGCGCTCTTGGCCGCCCTCGACGCGCTGCGCGAGGCCGGGGCGTCGCCGACCTCCAACTTGCGCCTGCTCTTCGAGGGCGAGGAAGAGGCGGGCTCGAAGCACCTCGGCCGCTATCTCGCCGACCACCGGGAGCGGCTCGAGGTGGACCTGTGGCTGATCTGCGACGGACCGGTGCACCCGAGCCGGCGGCCGCAGCTCGTCTTCGGGGTGCGGGGTTACACGGGCCTCGAGATCACCGTCTACGGCGCGACCCGCCCTCTCCACAGCGGCCACTACGGCAACTGGGCGCCGAATCCGGCGATGGAGCTGGCGCGCCTCGTCGGCGGCATGAAGGACGCGCACGGAAGGGTGCTCGTGGACGGCTTCTACGACTCCACCCGAGCGCCGGCCGAGGCCGAGCGGCGGGCGATCGCGGAGCTCCCCTCGCCGGACGAGGCGCTGCGCCGGGAGCTCGCCCTCGCCGCCACCGAGGCCGGCGGCGCGCCGCTCGCCGAGCGCATCCTGCTGCCGTCGCTCAACGTTCGCGGCCTCGCCGGCGGCGCCGTCGGCGACGAGGCCCGCAACGTCATCCCCACCGAGGCCACCGCCTCGATCGACGTGCGGCTGGTGCCCGACAACGATCCCGCCGAGATGCTCGACCGGATCGAGGCCCACGTCCGGCGGCAGGGCTTCCACGTCGTGCGCGAGCCGCCCGACCTCGACACCCGGCGCTCCCACCCGCGGATCGCGCGAATCGTCCGCGACGAGGGCTATCCCGCGGCCCGCACCCCGGTCGGCCTGCCGGCGGTGCGTCCGGTGGCGGCGGCGGTCGAGCGGGCGGCGGGCGAGGCGCCGCTCCTGGTGCCCACGCTGGGCGGCTCGCTGCCGCTCCATCTTTTCACCGAGCGGCTCGGGCGGCCGATCGTCATCGTGCCGATCGCCAACCACGACAACAACCAGCACGCGCCCGACGAGAACCTGCGGATCGCCAACCTCTGGTACGGGATCGACCTGATGGGCGAGCTTCTGACGATGCCCTAGCGGGCCCGAGACCCCGGGGTCGGCCGTCCGCTTCGCGGCCCGCCGGCCCTGTGGTACCGTCCCCGCTCGATCGCAATGGCGGCCGATTCGAGGAGATCCCCATCCCGCGCGGGCCGCCGGGCCCGGCGCCGGGTCCTGGCGCTCCTGCTGGCGCTCGCCGCGAGCCTGCTGGCCTGCGCGACCCTGCGCGGCCCGGCGGCGGTCCCCGCCCGCGCCCTGGTCCTCGTCGGCGTGGACGGCTTCCGGCACGACTTCCTGGAGCGGGCGGAGACCCCGGCGCTCGACCGGTTGGCGGCCGCGGGCGTCCTCGCCGAGCGCTTGATCCCCGCCTTTCCGACCAAGACCTTTCCCAACCACTACACCATCGTGACCGGCCTCTACCCGGAGCATCACGGCATCGTCGCCAACAACATGTACGACCCGGTCTTCGACGCCACCTACTCCCTCGACGATCGTGCGGCGGTCGAGGACGGACGCTGGTACGGCGGCGAGCCGATCTGGGTGACACTCGAGCGGCAGGGGGGGACCGCCGCGACCTTCTTCTGGCCGGGCTCGGAGGCGGCGATCGCGGGACGGCGGCCCACCTACTGGAAGCTCTACGACGGCGACGTCCCCAACGAGCACCGCGTGGACCAGGCGATCGCCTGGCTCGACCTCCCGCCCCCGCGCCGGCCCGACTTTCTGACCCTCTACTTCAGCGACGTGGACGACGCCGCCCACGGCCACGACCCCGACACGGCGCCCGAGGTCGGCGAGGCCGTCGCCCGGGTCGACGCCATGCTCGGGCGTCTGCTGGACGGCCTCGAGCGCCGAGAACTGCTGGCCACGACCGACATCGTCGTCGTCTCCGACCACGGCATGGCCGCCACCTCGCCGGAGCGGGCCATCGCGATCGACGACTACGTGGACCTCGAGGTCGCCAACGTCGTGGACTGGAACCCTGTGCTGGCGCTCTGGCCCGGCGCCGACCGCGTCGAGGAGGTCTACGCGGCGCTCGCCGGCGCCCACCCCCGTCTCGCCGTCTACCGTAAGAGCGAGATTCCCGAGGCCCTCCATTACCGGGAGCACCGCCGCATCCCACCGATCCTCGGCATCGCCGACGAGGGCTGGTCGGTGACGAGCCGCGGCTACCTCGCGGAGCGGGGCGAGCGCCTGCGGGGCGGCAACCACGGCTACGACCCGCGGCTCCCCTCGATGGGCGCCCTCTTCCTCGCTTCCGGACCCTCCTTCCGGCGCGGCGAGCGGGTGCCCCCGTTCGAGAACGTCCACCTCTACGAGCTCATGGCCCACGTCCTCGGCGTCGAGCCCGCCCCCAACGACGGCGACCTCGAGGCCGTGCGCCACCTGCTGGCACCTCCCCCCGAGCATTAGAGCAGCCTTGATCTCGCTCGGGTCCGTCTAGAGCCGCCGTCTGGCGGCACCGCCCTTCGGGTGACTCGTGGTCACCGCAGCAGCCCGGCACCTCGGCGCTTGGTGAAGAGTCGACGCTTGGTGACTTACTCGACGTCGAGCGGCCGGGGTACGAATCGGCCGGCGGTGTCTCTTCCTTGATCTTGATTCGGGAGTGAGGTGCTCCCCGTAACTCGGTGCACCTGGTAGCCCGCGGCCGCGTACTCAACCGTACCGCGTTTGCGAGAGTCAGACCGGACCAAGAAGCGGAGTCAAGAGCCTCGTCGGCGTGCTCGGCGATCAGGGTCTGGAGCTGAGTGTCACCGGCTCTTCAGGCGAGCCTACCTCCCGCTCTAGCTCGTCGAGGGCCCGGAGGGGGATCGCCTCGAACCACGTAGCCAGCAGAAACTCGGCCAGCTCCTCGCGCGGAAGGCCGGGATCGACCGCCTCGCTCAGCAGATCGTAGACCACGACCAGCGACTCGTCGGCCCTCTCCTCGGCGATGAACTGGTACGCGAGCGGCTCGTTCGGGAAGAGCGGCACGGGCTCGTAGTCGATCGGCTCCGCCGTCTCCCAGGCAGGGCCGCCGACTACCAGATCCTCGAGGGTCGCCTCGCCGGGGAGCCTGGCGACCCGCCGGCTGACGAAGACCTCGCCCTCGACCCACCTCTCGTCGAGCCGGATCTCGCTCGAGAAGCCACGGTCCGGAAGCGGTCTCCAGTCGATCTTGGTGGCCGCCACCCTGCCGATCGAGACGCCATCAAAGGTCCACTCCATCTCGACGCCGGTGACGCGCGCGTTGGGCCCAATCAGGCGGTAACCGAAGTGCTCGCTGCCTCCGTTCGGCGTTCCCGGGCCGCGCCAGGTGATTCGGGTGCCGCCCGGTACGGCGGTCTTCTCGGCGTCGGGGTAGCTCTCGAGCCACAGCGAGTCATCCACCTGATCGGGCGTTACCCCTTGCAGGGTGAGGTGGAAGTCGTTGGCATCGCGGCCGGTCCGGTTGACGACGTCGAAGTTGCGCAGCGGTCCCACCGGCAGGTACGGCGAGATGGTCACTCCGTCGACGGCCATGTACGCGCGCCCGTCCAGCGGCGTGTTGCCGCTGCCCGGGTTGGCGTCGCGAGCCCGGATCCTGAGGTGACCGACGGTGCTGTTGGCAGTGAAAACGAGCGAGACCCCGCTCCAGGTGTTGCTGTTCGCCTTCAGCCGCGGCGTGTCCTTGGTGACGCCGAATAGAGACACTGACAGATACCCGTCCTCGTTTGGTCGGCTGGGCAACTCGGGGATGTTGATCTGGTGAAAGCCCACCTCGTACTGGCGGCCGACGGTGAAGCCGCTGATGTTCGCCTGCAGGATCGACTCGCCCTGGGTCAAGACCCCGCCACCGGTGGAGTCGAAGCCCAGCATTCCCATGTAGGGCCCACCGTGGGGTGAGGGCGGCACCGTGACGTGGGGGTAGATGGTGCCGGGCGGCCTGTCCCAGTCCGGCGTCCCGCTGGGGTCCCCGGAGAGCCACCCCGGCGCCATCTGGCCAGGAGTGCTGGGCCGCAACGCGCCGGCGGTGTCATCGAAGTTGCCGTTACTCACCGATTGCGCAGCGACGTGCGCGCAGACGAAAAGGGGCAAGACCGCCAGCAGAGACCCCTTGAAGATCAGCATGGTGTAACCCCCATTCCATCGGGTCCTCGCATGAGCCCCGGGCCTGGGACCCACGGGACGAGGACGTTCTCACCAGCGACGTTGCTTTGGTTGCGAACAAGTATACCCCGCCGCGCTCGCCGCATCAAGGCCCAGGGAAGCGGTGCGGGCACTCGGGGGCGGAATCGAACCACCGACACCGTGATTTTCAGTCATCGAGGCGCTCTCTTGCTCCTAGGCCATCAGACACCGGAAGTCCGATATGGGCGACTTCTGAGACGTAGCTTACGCCTAGGGCGTGCGACGAATCAGGGGCACCAGCTTCGGGTCGCTAGAAAGACAAGTTCGACTCAGTCTCGCCACCGAGTTGC
>JBFJMD010000088.1:0-8005 GCA_041634115.1 Thermoanaerobaculia bacterium
ACCCGCTCGACCAGCGTGCAGACGAAGTCCTCGGCCAGCTCGCACAGGCCCTCGAACTCGAGGAAGGCGACCTCGGGCTCGACCATCCAGAACTCCATCAGGTGGCGCCGGGTCTTCGACTTTTCGGCCCGGAAGGTGGGTCCGAAGCAGTAGACCTTGCCGAACGCCGCCGCCGCCGGCTCGAGATAGAGCTGGCCCGACTGGCTCAAGTAGGCCTTGTCGCCGAAGTAGTCGGTCTCGAACAGCGTCGAGGTCCCCTCGCAGGCCGCGGGCGTCAGGATCGGCGAGTCGATCAGCACGTAGTCGCGCTCGTGGAAGTAGTCGCGGATCGCCTGCGACACCTCGCTGCGCACCTTGAGCGCCGCTCGCTGGCGGCTCGAGCGCAGCCAGAGGTGGCGCTGCTCCATCAGGAAGGCGACGCCGTGCTCCTTGGGCGCGATCGGGAAGTCCTCGGTGAGGTGGAGGATCTCCAGGTCGGAGAGGTGCAGCTCGACGCCGCCGGGCGAGCGCGCGTCCTCGCGCACCCCGCCGCTCACCCTCACGGTCGACTCCTGGGTGATCTTCTGGACGTCCTCCCAGACCCGGTCCGCGAGCTCGGCACGGCTCGCCACCACCTGGACGACGCCGCTGCCGTCGCGCACTTGGAGGAAGGCGATCTTGCCGCTGGAGCGCTTCTTCTCCACCCAGCCGGAGAGCGTGACCTCCTGGCCGACGTGGGCGGGAAGACGGTGGATGGACGGCATCGCGCGGCGCTCCTTTCGAGCCCGCAATGTACGGGGTGGCCTCCGCGAGGTCAAGCGCGGGCGGCCGGAGCGGACCGGATCTTGCCGGCCCGGGCCGGCTCGGGCCGGCTCGGGGCAGGTCCGCGGCCGGCTCAGGCCAGCTCGGCCAGCGCCGCCGCCGCCGCCCGCTGCTCGGCGAGCTTCTTGCTTCTCCCCTCGCCGCGGCCGGCTTCGCGCCCGGCGACGCGGCAGGCGACGGTGAAGCGCTTGCGGTGGTCGGGGCCCTCTTCCTCGACCACCAGATACTGCGGCAGCTCGAGCCCCTCGGCCTGCGCCAGCTCCTGGAGACGGGTCTTGGGATCGCTGGTCCGCTGGTCCGCCAGCTCCCCGCTCACCGACTCGAGCAGCGGCACCGCCACCCGGCGCGCCGCCTCGAAGCCGCGGTCCAGGAAGACCGCGCCGAGGACCGCCTCCATCGCGTCCGCGAGCAGCGAGGCCTTCGCGCGGCCCCCGGAGCGCTCCTCCCCCACGCCGAGCCGCAGCAGGCTCCCCAGCTCGAGCCGCTCGGCGGCGGCGGCCAGCGTCGGGCGGCTGACGAGGCGGCTCTTCAGCTTCGACAGCCGCCCTTCGGTCAGCTCCGGGTTCCTCTCGAAGAGCCAGCCCGCCGCGACCAGGCCGAGCACCGCGTCGCCCAGGAACTCGAGCCGCTCGTAGTGCTCGTCGCTCTCCCGCTCGTGCGCGAAGGAGCGGTGGGTGAGCGCCCGCTCGAGCAGCTCGCGGCGGCGGAAGCGGTGCCCGAGCCGGCGCTCGAGCCGCGACAGCGGGTCGTCGCCGCCGAGGCCGAAGGGGAGTCGAAGCATGGCGGCGGCGCCCGCCCCGGCCCGGAGCCGGCTAGCGCCTCCCGAAGCGGCGCTCGAGGTCGGCGTCGCTCATCTTGAGCACGATCGGGCGGCCGTGCGGGCAGGCGTAGGGCTGCTCCGCGGCGAACAGCTCCTCGACCAGGGCCTCGAGCTTCGCCGCCGACAGCGGGTCGTGCATCTTGACCGCTCCCCGGCAGGCGAGGCTCGCGGCGAGGGAGTCGAGCAGCCGCTCGCCGAGCGCCCGCGCGTCGTCGCCGGCGCCCGCCTCCTCGCGGGCGAGGGCCAGCAGCATCCCCTCCGCCTCGGCCGGCGACAGCGCCGCCGGCACCGCAGTGAGGCCCAGGGCGCCGCCGGAGAGCGCCGCGATCGAGAAGCCGCAGCGCTCGAGCTCGTCGGCGAGCTCCTCCAGGCGGCCGTGCTCGGCGGGCGCCAGCTCCAGCACCCGCGGCTCGATCAGCCCCTGGCTCGCCGCCCCCTCGCCGGCCAGCGCGCGCCGGAAGCGCTCGTAGAGGATGCGCTCGTGGGCGACGTGCTGGTCGACGAGGTAGAGACCGTCCGGGCCCTCCAGCAGGATCAGCGTGCCCTTGTACTGCCCCACGAGCCGGAAGGCCCGCACCTCGCCGGCGCGGCCGGTGAGCGGCACCGGCCGCCGCTCGAGGGGCGCGTAGACCGCCTCGGCGAGCCGTCCGGGGACCGCCGGCAGGCCCTCCCGGACCTCGGCCGCGCTCCCCCGCCAGCCGCCGGGGCCCTCGCCGCGGCCGCCGAGCCCCTGCCAGACGAACGGCGCCGCCGGCGCTCCGCTCGGCGGCCGCAGCGGCGCCGCCTCCTCGCCGCGCGCCCGCGCCAGGCCGTCGCGCAGCCGCTCGTAGACCCGTCCCAGCAGGTGCGCGTCGCGGAAGCGGACCTCCGATTTCTGCGGGTGGACGTTGACGTCCACCTCCTCCGCCGGCAGGTCGAGGAACAGGAAGAGCGCCGGGAACTCCTCGCTCCGCCATTCGTCGCGCACCGCCCGGTAGTAGGTGGCGAGGATCGCCCGGTCGCGCAGCAGCCGGCGGTTGACGAAGACGAAGTAGCGCCGGCCGCGGGTCGTCGAGGGGTCGCCGACGAAGCCCCAGATCGGCCCGTCCCCGGCGCCGCCGACGGCCGCCAGCGCTCCCGCCAGCTTGGGGCCGAAAATCTGGCCGATGCGCTCCCGGGCTCCGGCGCTGCCGCTCGCCGCGGGAAGGACGTCGAGCAGCTCGCGCCCCTCGTGGGTGACGGTGAACCGGGCGTCGGGCCGGGCGAGGGCGTAGCCCTGGACCACCTCGACCGCCCGCCGCAGCTCGGTCTGCGGCGACTTCAGGAACTTGCGCCGGGCCGGCACGTTGAAGAAAAGCGAGGCCACCTCGACCGCGGTGCCGCGGGGCCGCGCCACCGGCTCGGCCGCGCGCACGCGGCCGCCCTCGATGCGTACCCGGTGTCCCTCGCCGGCGGCGACCGCGGTCGCCAGCTCGACGCGGGCCACCGCGGCGATCGAAGCCAGGGCCTCGCCGCGGAAGCCCAGCGTGGCGATCCTCTGCAGGTCGTCGAAGCCGGCGATCTTGCTGGTGGCGTGGCGGTCGAAGGCGAGGAGCGCGTCCTCCCGGTCCATGCCCGAGCCGTCGTCGGTCACCCGGATGCGGCGCTTGCCGCCCCCCTCGAGCTCGATCCGCACCTCCGCGGCGCCGGCGTCGAGGGCGTTCTCGATCAGCTCCTTGACCACGGAGGCGGGCCGCTCCACGACCTCGCCGGCGGCGATCTGGCTGATCAGCGGGTCGGAGAGGTGCCGGATGCTGGGCATCGCAGGCCTGGATTCTAGCGCCCGCGGAGGCTATCCCCCGCCCCAGCGGCGGGCGATCTCGGCGATCAGGGCCTGGCGCACGTCGCCCAGCCGCTCGACGACCTCGAGGTCCGGGCCCGGACGCAGGAGGTCGAGGCCGCTCTGGCGCCCGGACACCAGATAGTCGTTCGAGGCCAGCCGGTAGGTTCGGTCCGGGTCCAGCGGCTCGCCGCCGATCTCCCAGCCGCCGTCCTCGCCGCGCCGGAACCCGATCCCATGCAGCAGGCCGCCGGTGCCGGCGAGGCGGGCGCCGCGGTCGAGGGCGGCGGCGAGCAGCCTGCCGCGGATCGCGACCGACGCCACCCGGTCCGGGAACGGCAGGATCCGCAGCACGTCGTACTGGCGGATCGGCCCCGGCGCCAGCAGGTCGTCGACCCGGATGCTGCCGGCGTTGAAGACCGCGAGCTCGGCGCCCGGCACCGCGGCGAGCAGCGCCGAGGCGATGAGCTCGGTGAGCGCCGTCGGCCCGCGGCGGACGACCGCGTCGCGGCCGTCGAGGGCCACCGGCGCCTCGCCGACGACCCGCTCGGGGTCGAAGCCCGCCTTGCGAAACGCCTCGTACGCCCGCCCGACCCAGGTCGCCACCAGGCGCGCGATCTCCGGATCCTCCGGCACGCTCTCGTCGAGCGGCACGAGACGCGAGTCGATCGAGAGGGCGCCGCTCCCGGGATCGAACACGAGCTCGTGGACGAACACGGTGCGGGCGTTGGCGTCCGCCTTGAGGATCGGGGTCAGGCGGGGACCGCGGCGAATCTCGTAGTTCTCGTGCTCGTGGCCGCCGAGGACGAGATCGATCTCCGGTATCGACTCGACCAGCGCCGCGTCCTGCTCGAGCGAGAGATGGGTCAGCGCGACGACGACGTCGGCCGGCTCGGCGAGCGCCGCGAGCGCCGCGACCTCCCTGCGCACGGCTTCGACCGGATCCTCGTAGCGGACGTAGTCGCGCACCGTGTCGGCGAGGGTCGCCGCCACCACCCCGATCCGCACCGTCCGGCCGCGGTCCTCGACCGTGAGCAGCGCGTGCCGCGGCACGCCCGGGAAGGGCTCGCCGCTCTCGTCGGTGACGTTGCTCGACACCCAGTCGAAGCTCGCCTGCAAAAGGCGCTCGTGGAACGCCTCGCGCCCGAGGTCGAACTCGTGGTTGCCGAACGTGACCTGATCGAATCCGATCGCGTTCATCACCGAGACCATCTGCTGGCCGGCGAGCGGCCGGCCCTCGACCTCGGCGGTGGCGAGGGCCGAGGGGTTGAGGAAGTCTCCGGCGTGCAGCGTGAACGTGTGCGGGTTCCTGGCCAGGAGGCGCTTCTTGAGCGTCGCCACCCGCGCCAGCCCGCCGTGCCGGCCGAGAGCGATCGGGGTGATCTCGTAGACGTCGTTGAGCTGCAGCAGGGTGATCCGGACCGCCCCGCGCGCGGCGGGCGGCGGCGGCGGGGCGTCCCACCCCGAGCAGCCCGCGACGACCGCCGCCGCGAGCGCCGCCAGCGCGGTGGCCACCATCGGTTTTCGAAGATGCATCGCCCCTCTTCCTCGCAATGGACCCGAGAGCTCGCGCCGCGGCCGCGGCGCCGGTCGATTCTCGCCGACGCCGCCGCCGCGCGCAACGTCGGCCCGCCCGGCGCGGTCGCTCACGGGTTATGATCGCCGCGAGCGCCCGACAACCGGAGCATCGAAGCGAAGGAGTGCCGATGCCGAGAGAGAGGATCTCCGCCAAGATCCAGAAGTTCCGCCCCTCGCTCACCCTGTCGCTCAAGGCGGTCGCCAACGAGCGCCGCGCCCGCGGCCTGCCGGTCTTCGACTTCGGGCTCGGCGAGACCAGGGGCCGGCTCGCCCCCTACATCGTCGAGGCGGCGCAGCGCGCCTACCGCGACGGGCAGACGATGTACGGCCACCCCGCGGGGCTCGAGGAGCTGCGCGCCGCGGCGCTCGAGTGGATGGGCCTCGCCGGAAAGTACGACCCCGACAACGTGGTCATCACCACCGGCGCCAAGCAGAGCCTGTTCAACATCTTCCTGTCGATCTGCAACCCCTCCGACTGTGTGCTGCTCGACGCCGCGCCCTGGGTGAGCTACCAGCCGCTCGCCGTCGCCGCCTACGCCTTCCCGGTGATGGTGCTGCCGGAGGGGGGCAGCGCGAGCCGTCTCAAGATCACCGGCGCCGACCTCGAGCGCAACCTGCGGATGCGGCCCGACACCCGGCTCTTCCTGCTCAACAGCCCCTGCAACCCGACCGGGCAGCTCTACGACGCCGCCACCCTGGACGAGCTGCTCACGATCTGCGCCGCGCGGGAGGTCTACTTCGTGCTCGACCGGCTCTACTGGCGGCTGGTCTTCGACGGCGCCGAGTACCCGGAGCCGCGGGTGGACGACGCGACCCGGCCGTGGCTGGTGCAGGTCGACGGCCTGTCCAAGAACTTCCGCCGCACGGGCGGCCTGCGCATCGGCTGGACCGTGGCGCCGACCGATCTCGCGCGGGCGATGGCCAACCTGCAGAGCCACTACACCTCGGGCCCCAGCATGCCGGCCCAGCACGCGGCGCTCGCCGCCATCACCCACCCCTACGACCCGGAGCTGCGCGAGGACCTCGAGCGCAAGCGCGACCTGCTCATGCGGGAGGCGGCGGCGCTGCCCGGGGTCGAGGTGTGGCCCACCCCGGCCGCCTTCTACTCGTTCTGGGACGTGCGCGCCCACTTCGGCAAGAAGACCCCGGACGGCCGCGCGATCGCCTCCTCGGACGACCTCGCCGACTACCTCATCCACGAGGCCGGCGTCGTCACCGGCTCCGGGCAGGCCTTCATGCAGGACGGCTTCCTGCGCATCACCTTCGCGGTGCCCGACGAGGAGATCGTCGCCGGCGTCCGCGCCGCCGCCGCGGCGCTCGCCAGACTCAGCTAAAACAGGGACAGGCACCGAATTCGCTGAATTCGGTGCCTGTCCCTTCTTTCTTTTCTCCTTCTCTCGCTAGATGTCGATCGTGATCCGCGTGTAGTAGTAGCCCCCGTTGAATCCGAACGGCGCCGTGCGCCGCGGGAAGACGAAGATGCCGTTGAACGAGTTCGACGGGATGTTCACGTCCGGGAACTCGTCGAAGATGTTGTTGCCGCCGACGTGGAGCTTGAGCCCCTTGCCGAGCTTGAACGAGAGATCGACGTCGGTCAGCCACTTGGCGCTGAACACCTGCTTGCGGGCCGGGTCGCTCGCCGACTCGGTCGACGCGACCTTGCCGAAGTAGTTGAAGCGCACGATGCCCGAGAACTTCCCCTGCGTGTAGCGCGCCGCCAGGTTGTAGTGCTGGTGCGGCTGCGACTCCTCCAGGTAGACGCGCTCGATCTGGTTGAACAGGGTCTCGCCGAGGCCGGCCAGGACCGGCGGCGTCTTGATCGCCACGATGTCGGTGCTCGTCCAGTTGAACGCGCCGGTCAGGTCGAGCTTCCCCGAGCCGACCGGATTGGTGTAGGCGACCACGAGGTCGAGCCCCTGGGTCTCCGTGTCCAGCGCGTTGACGAAGAACTGTCCGGCCCCGACCCCGATCGCCTCGAGCAGCGGCGCGACCTGCGGGATGCCGGAGTCGAAGCGGCCGCTGACGACGATCCGGTCTTCGATGTCGATCGAGTAGACGTCCGCGGTGATCGAGAGGTTCTGCCGCGGCCGCGCGGTGAAGCCGAGGCTGAAGCTGGTGGAGGTCTCTTCCTTGAGCGTCGGCACGCCGAACGCCCGGGTGAGCGGGCTGGGATTGCGGAAGGTGCCCACCTCGACCGGCAGCAACTGGCCCATCACGTCGACGAACTGGGTGCTGATGTTGGCCAGGTTGGACTGGTGGAGCGACGGCGCCCGGAAGCCGGTCGACGCCGAGCCGCGGATCGCGACCTTGTCGCTCGCCTTGTAGCGCGCCGCGATCTTGCCGTCCAGGGTGCTGCCGAAGTCGCTGTAGTCCTCGAAGCGGCCAGCGATCCCGAGCAGGAACTTCTCGCTCAGCTGGAACTCGAGGTCGGCGTAGACGGCGACGTTGTCGCGCGACGCGTCGACCTCGTTCACCGGCTGGAAGCCGGGGAAGACCTGGATGCCCGCCGGCGCCGGCCCGCAGCGCGGATCGGGCTGCGGCCAGGGCGGGCGGCAGAACTGATTGAGCTCGCCCCCGTCGATCCAGGAGGCCACTTCGCCGTCCTCGATCTGATAGCCGTCCTCGCGGTACTCGACGCCGAACGCGGCCGCCACCGGGTTCGCGAGACCCCAGTCCAGGCTGCCGTAGAGATCGAAGGTGAAGGTGGTCTGGTTGAACTTGAGCGTCCCGGCGTCGGCCGAGGTCGGGCTGCGCTCCCAGAGCGAGGTGTTGGCGGAGTTCGAGATGAAGAAGTTGAACTCGTTGTTGCCGGTCACGACGCCGGCGTCGAACGACCAGCTCTCCCCGATGGTGCCCCGGTAGCCGGCCGACAGCGACAGGTCGTCGACGCTCGTGTTGATGAGCGGCAGGTGGCCGTCCGGGTGGAGCAGCGTGTTGGTGCGCGTCTGCCCCGGCAGCCGGTTGAAGCCGGCCGACTCGCCGTCGCGCTCGGAAAAGCCGCCGAAGAA
>JBFJMD010000089.1:0-8001 GCA_041634115.1 Thermoanaerobaculia bacterium
CCCGGCGAGGAGGCCGGCTTCCTGGCGCCGCTGCCGCTCGCGCGCCTCGCTCCCGAGGCCGAGGTGGTCGAGGTCCTCGGCCGCTGGGGGATCCGCTCGATCGGCGATCTCGCCCGCCTGCCCCGCAACGAGGTGGCCAGCCGGCTCGGTCCGGCGGGCCAGCGGCTGCACGAGCGGGCGCGGGGGCTCGACTCCCGGCCGCTCGTCCCCCGCCTGCGGCCGCCCAGCTTCGACGAGGGCATGGACCTCGACTGGCCGCTCGTCGCCCTCGAGCCGTTCCTGTTCGTGGGCCGGGCGGCGCTCGAGCGCCTCTGCCGGCGCCTCGAGGCGCGCGGGCTCGGCTGCGCGCGGCTGGAGATCGCCCTGCGCCTCGAGCCCGACGGCCACCATCTCGCCTCGATCCGGCTGCCGGCCCCGAGCCGCGACGTCAAGACGCTGCTCACCCTGGTGCGCCTGGACCTCGAGAAGCGCCCGCCTCCGGCGCCGGTGATCGGCTTCCGCTTCGCCGCCCACCCGGACCGCCCGCGCGAGGCGCAGCGGTCGCTCTTCGGCCCCACCGCCCTGTCGCCCGACCGGCTGGCCACCACCCTGGCGCGCCTCTTCGCGCTGCTCGGCCCCGAGGGGATCGGGTCGCCGGCGGCCGTCGACGGCCACCGGCCCGAGCGCTCGGCGCTGGCGCCCTACGCGCCGCCGCCGCAGGCGGAGGTCAAGCCCGAGCCGCGGCCCGGCCGCGGCCTGCTCGCGGTGCGGGTGCTGCGGCCGCCGGTGCGCCTCGAGGTGATCGCCGGCGGCGACCGGGAGGCGCCGGGCCGGCCGCTCGAGGTCCGCCCCGCCGTCGAGGAGGCGGGCGCGAAGCGGCCGCGGATCGCCGGCCGGGTGCGCGTCGCCTCCGGACCCTGGTCGCTCGAGGAGGGCTGGTGGACCGACGACGGCGCCGACCGCGAGTACTGGGACCTGGAGCTGGCCGGCGGCGGCGTCTACCGCGTCTACCGCGACCGCGCGAGCGGCGAGTGGCTCGCCGACGGGGTCTACGACTGAGCGGCCTCGCCGCGGGCCGAGCGTCTATACTCCACCCGGCCGATTCCGCGCCCCCCCGCGGGCGGCGGCCGGGAGCGCGACGATGAGCCGGAACGAGCCGCAGAGCGAAGACCGCGAAGCCGACGCCGCCGGGCGCTCGCGGCTGCGCCAGCTCGAGCAGGCCCTGGCCACGATGCAGGTCGGGGTCACCATCACGGACCGCGATCGCCGCATCCTCTTCGTCAACCGCGCCGAGGCCGCGATGCACGGCTACGAGGTCGAGGAGCTCCTCGGCCGCGACGCCGCGGAGTTCGCGCCGGAGAGCCTGCGCGGCGAGCCCATGGACGCCCGGCGCCTGCGCGGCTTGAGGAGCTGGCGGCGCGAGAGCGTCAATCTGCGCAAGGACGGCACCACCTTCCCGGTCGAGATCCTCTCCGACGTGGTGACCGACGACGCCGGCGAGCCGATCGGCGTCGTCAGCATCTCCGCCGACATCACCGACCGCAAGCGGGCCGAGGAGGCGCTGCGCGAGAGCGAGCAGCGCTACGCGCTCGCGGTCAGCGGCGCCAACGACGGGCTCTGGGACTGGAACCTGGTCGCCGATCGCATCTACTTCTCGCCGCGCTGGTGGCTGATGCTGGGCCACGACACCCAGGAAGAGGACACCGATCCGAACGCCTGGTGGTCGAAGGTCCATTTCGAGGACCTGGCCGAGCTCAAGCGGGCGCTCGCCGACCACCTCGAGGGCCGCAGCGAGTACTTCCAGAACGAGCACCGGATGCTCCACGCCGACGGCACCTATCGCTGGATGCTGTCGCGCGGTCTCGCGGTGAGGGACGGCGACGGGCGGCCGACGCGGATCGCCGGCTCGCAGACCGACGTCACCGACCGCAAGGTCCACGACCCGCTGACCGGCCTGCCCAACCGCGCCCTGTTCCTCGACCGTCTGGGCACGGCGCTGCGCCGCGGCCGGCGGCGGATGGGGACCACCTGCGCGGTGCTCTTCCTCGACCTCGACCGCTTCAAGGTCGTCAACGACAGCCTCGGCCACCTGACCGGCGACCACCTGCTGGTCGGCGTCGCCAAGGCGCTCGAGGCCTGCCTCAGGCCGGGCGACACCGTGGCGCGGCTCGGCGGCGACGAGTTCACCATCCTGCTCGAGGACATCGCCAGCGTCGAGGACGCCTCGCAGGTCGCCGAGCGCGTCCACAGCCAGCTCAAGAAGCCGTTCAAGATCGACGGCCAGGACATCTTCACCACGGCCAGCATCGGCATCGCGGTCAGCGTCACCGGCCGCGAGAGCGCCGAGGAGCTGCTGCGCGACGCCGACACCGCGATGTACCGGGCGAAGTCCCAGGGCAGCGGCCGCCACCAGCTCTTCGACCAGGACATGCGCCAGCACGCCGTCGCGCAGCTGCGGATCGAGACCGACATCCGGCACGCGATCGACCGCGAGGAGTTCGTCCTCCACTACCAGCCGATCGTCTCGCTGGCGTCGGAGCAGGTCACCGGCTTCGAGGCGCTGATCCGCTGGAGACACCCCGAGCGGGGCCTCATCGGGCCGTTCGAGTTCATCCCCATCGCCGAGGAGACCGGCCTGATCGTCACCATCGGGCGCTGGGTGCTCAACGAGGCCTGCCGCCAGCTCCAGGAGTGGCACCGCGAGCTCGGCGACGGCGACGGGCTGACGGTGAGCGTCAACCTGTCGCCCAAGCAGTTCAACCATCCGCGGCTGGTGCAGCACGTCGAGCAGGCGCTGGTGGCGAGCGGGCTGACGCCGCGGCAGCTCGAGCTGGAGATCACCGAGAGCGCCTTCATCGACAACGCGGAGGCGGCGATCGCGATGATCGAGTCGCTGCGCACCATGGGGGTGCAGGTGTCGATCGACGACTTCGGCACCGGCTACTCGTCGCTCAGCTATCTCCACCGCTTCCCGGTGGACACGCTCAAGATCGACCAGTCCTTCGTCAACAAGATGGACAAGGACGGCCGCCAGGTCGAGCTGGTGAGCACGATCATCCAGATGGCGGCGAACCTGGGGATCCAGGTCGTGGCGGAGGGGGTGGAGACGGGCGCCCAGCGCAGCCACCTGAAGAAGCTCTCCTGCGACTTCATGCAGGGCTTCGCCTTCAGCAAGCCGGTCCCGGCCGACGAGATCCGGCGGCGGTATCTCAGCGCCGCCGACTGACGCGCCTCCGGCCGGAGCCGACCCGGCCGCATCGCCCGTCCGTCGACCCGCTTCAGTCGACCGGCCGCTCGCGGCGCAGCAGGAGGTAGAACCCGGATCGGCCGCTCTCCCCCGCCGGGCAGGTCGCGACCTCGATCCGGTGCTCGCCGGGGGCGAGGGCCATCGGGACCAGGGCGCCGTCGCCGAGGACGGCCTCGACGCCGCGCTCGAGCCGGACGAGCGGGCGGCCGTCGAGGGAGAGCTCGGCGGGGCCCCAGGGGGCGAGCTCGTAGACCCGCTCGAGCGCCCCGTCGGCGCGGAAGGCGTGGACGAGGGACCGGCAGCCGGGGCCGGAGCGGGCGGCGTCCACGTAGCCCTCGAGGGCGCGGCCGACGGGGTCCTCGCTGCGCGGCAACGCGGGCCAGGCGGCCGGGTCGCTCGAGCCCTCCGTCTCGCCTCCGACCGCACCGTCCGGGGCAGGCCGCCAGTCCAGGACGAACCCCGCGTTGCGGCCGGCGTGGATCCGGAAGAGCCCGTGGATGCCGGTGTGGAGGGGCTCGACCCGGGGGTCGGCGGCGAGGCGGCGGGTGAGGGTGTCGCTGCCGGTCACCAGCGAATAGGCGACGTGGTCGCTCGCCAGGGCGCCGGCGGCGGCGACGACCGGATCGGGCTCGCCGCCGTCGAAGAGGTCGACCTGGGCGCGGTGGACGTCCGGGTCGCCCAGCGCCAGGAAGCCGGGGTCGAGGACGTTCAGATACCGGCCCTGGGGCGCCCAGTAGAGGTAGAGGGCGGTCTCGCGCCAGGGGGCGGCGACCCGCGCGCCCGCCGGCATCGCGCGCGAGAAGGCGAGGCGCTCGGCGATCCGCACCCCGTCCGGTCCCGGGTCGACGCGGTCGAGGTAGCGGCCGAGCTCCTGGACCCCCCCGGGGAGGGCGAAGAGGAGACAGACGGCACCGGCGGCGGCGACGGGCACGGAGCCGCGCCCCGGCAGCCGGGTGCGGCCCCCGATCGCGAGGCCGCGGCGGGCGATCTCGAACAGCAGAGCGAGCGTCGCCAGCGGCACGAAGTAGAGCGCGAAGCGCGACATCAGCAGGTAGAGCCCGCCGAAGACGGCGGCCCCGACGCCGAACGCGATCGCCGCCCGTCCGGCGTCGGCGAGCGGCGCCCGGCCGCGGCGGGTCGAGCGCCAGAGGACCGCGAGCCCGACCCACCAGCCGAGGTTGGCGAGCAGCGTCACGTCGGTGGTGTTGGGCCGGATCTCGGTGCCGACGTCGAGCGCCCCCTTGAGCCGGAAGAACTCGACCGCCTGGAACCACCAGACGGCCAGGTTCTCCGGAAAGTGCGGGTGGACGAGCAGGCCGAGCCCGGCGCCGAGGACGGGATAGAGCAGGAGTCTCCACTCGAAGCGCCGCTCGGCCCACGCGAGGACCGCGCAGAGAAGGGCGAACAGGCCGACGAAGGCGTGGATCGCGGTGTAGGAGAGCGCGAAGAGGAGCGCCAGGAGCCCCAGCGTCCGGTGGCGCCGCCGCGCCGCCGCCCAGAGCGCCAGCAGGATCAGCACGAGCGCCCCCAGCTCCGGCCGCAGCCGCACCATCCGCCAGGCGAGCTCCGCCGAGCCCGCGAAGAGCCAGAAGGGCACCACGAGCCCCCAGGCGCCGATCGCGCGCAGCGCCAGGTTGCCGACCGCGGCGAGGATCAGCGCGCCGAGCAGCGCCAGCGCCAGGCGGCCGCCGAGCGCCGGATCGGCGAAGCGGGTGAACGGCGCCAGGGCGGCGTGGAAGAGGATCTCCTTGTCCCCGTAGCCGCGCGCCAGCATCCCGAAGCGCGCCCACGGGAAGTCGTAGTCGAGCCCCTCGTCGGCGACCGCGCGCGCGATCGCCAGGTGGTAGTAGGAGTCGTTGTCGTAGAGCAGCGGCGAGCGGGTGAAGAGCCCCAGAAGGCAGGCGAGCGCCAGCGCGAAGACCACCGCCGTCGCGACCCAGAGCCCGCGGCCCGCGGAGAGCGCCGGGGGACGAGAGGGCTCGGCGGTCGCGTTCATCGGCGGGCCTCGGGCAACGCGCCCGATCGTAGCAGCGAGAGGGCGAGGTCTCGACGCGGGCGCACGGCGGCCCGGTGCTCTGGGCCCGCTTGACTTACGCTTTACTTACGCTTTAAGCTCTCCGGGTGAAGCCCGAGGACGAGCTCCCCGCTCCCCCGTCGCGCGACTTCGGCTACAGCCTGGAGTGGCTGCGCACCTCCCCCGGGGCCCGCAAGGAGAAGCTGCGGCGGCGCGGGCCGGCCGAGCGGCCCGCCGAGCCGGCGTCCGCGCCGACGGAGCCGCCGGCCGAGGCCCCGCCCGGAACCGCGCCCGAACCGGACGGGCGGCCCGCCGAGCCCGCCGCTCCCCCGCCGTCGCCGGCGCCGTCGGTCGATTTCGCGGCGCTCGCCGGCGACCGGACTCCCGACTACCTGGCCCCCGGCGCCCGCAAGGAGAAGCTCCGGCGGCGCCGCTACGCGCGGCCGCGGCGGGGCGGCGGCGGGCGCGCGCCGCGCTACGCCGAGCTCCACGCCGCCTCGGCGTTCTCGTTCCTCGAGGGGGCGTCGCTCCCCGAGGACCTGGTCGAGCGGGCGGTCGAGCTCGAGCTGCCGGCGGTGGCGCTCGTCGACCGCAACGGCCTCTACGGCGCGCCGCGCTTCTACGCCGCCGCCCGCGAGGCCGGGGTCCGCGCGCTGGTCGGCGCCGAGGTCGCGCTCGAGGACGGCGACGGCCCCGCCGGCGCCGGGTCCCCGCCCCCGCCTCCCCGCCTCACCCTGCTGGTCGCCGACCGCCGCGGCTACAGCAACCTCTGCAAGCTGCTGACCGCCGCCGCCCGCGGCCGGCCGAAGGGCGAGGCCCGGGCCGGCTGGGAGACGATCGCGGCGCACGCCGACGGGCTCTGGTGCCTCACCGGCGGGGGCGAGGGCCCGCTGGCGCGCGCTCTCGCGGCCGGCGGCCCCGACGCCGCCCGCCGGCTCCTGGAGCGCCTCCGCGCCACCTTCGACGGCCGCCTCCACGTCGAGCTCCAGCGCCACCGGCGGCGCCCCGAGGAGCACCGCAACCGGGCGCTCGCCGAGCTGGCGCGCCGCCTGCGGCTGCCGCGGGTGGCGACCAACGGGGTGCGCTACGCCCGCCCCGCCGACAAGGAGCTCCACGACGTCCTCACCGCCATCCGCTGCCGCACCCCCCTCGACGCCGCCGGGCGGCTGCTCGCCGCCCACCGCGAGCGCCATCTGAAGGGCGCGCGCGAGATGGCCGAGCTCTTCGCCGACCTGCCCGAGGCGCTGGCCGAGAGCGCCGAGCTCGCCTCCCGCCTCGACTTCACCCTCGCCGACCTCGGCTACCGCTTCCCCGACTACCCCCTGCCCCCGGAGCCGCCGGGCGAGACCCCGATGTCCTACCTACGGCGGCTCACCTGGAACGAGGCGCGGGCCCGCTTCCGGCCGCTCACCGCCCGCGCCCAGACCCAGATCGCCCGCGAGCTGGCGATGATCGAGACGCTGGAGCTGGCCGGCTACTTCCTGATCGTCCGCGACCTCGTCGAGTTCTGCAAGCGCGAGGGCATCATGGTCCAGGGGCGGGGCTCGGCGGCCAACAGCGCGGTCTGCTACGCGCTCTCGATCACCGCGGTCGATCCGGTCAAGATGGGGCTGCTGTTCGAGCGCTTCCTGTCCGAGGAGCGCGGCGAGTGGCCGGACATCGACCTCGACCTGCCGTCGGGGGACCCGCGCGAGAAGGTGATCCAGTACGTCTACCGGCGCTACGGACCGCACGGCGCCGCGATGACCGCCAACGTCATCACCTACCGCGACCGCTCGGCGGCGCGCGAGGCGGCGAAGGCGCTGGGCTACTCCCCCGAGCAGCAGGACCGGCTCGCCAAGCGCCTCGGCACCTGGCACTACGACGTCACCCGCGGCGACCCCAAGTCGCTCGCCGTCGAGCTCGCCGCCGCCGGCTTCGACCCCGCCGACCGCCGGGTGCGGCTCTTCGCCGAGACCTGGCGGCGGATGAAGAACCTGCCGCGCCACCTCGGCCAGCACTCGGGCGGCATGGTGATCGCGGCCGGGCGGCTCGACGAGGTGGTGCCGCTCGAGCCCGCGGCGATGGAGGACCGGGTGGTGGTGCAGTGGGACAAGGACGACTGCGCCGACCTGGGGATCATCAAGGTGGACCTGCTCGGGCTCGGCATGCTGCAGGCCCTCGAGGAGGCGATCCCGCTGATCCGCACCCACGAGAAGGTGGAGATCGACCTCGCGCACCTGCCTCCCGACGACCCGGCGACCTTCGCGATGCTGCGCGAGGCCGACACCGTCGGCGTCTTCCAGGTCGAGAGCCGCGCCCAGATGGCGTCGCTGCCCAGGAACGCCCCCGAGCGCTTCTACGACCTGGTCATCCAGGTGGCGATCATCCGCCCCGGTCCGATCGTCGGCGGCATGGTCCACCCCTACTTCGAGCGCCGCAACGGCCGCCAGCCGGTCGTCTACCCGCACCCCTGCCTCGAGCCGATCCTGGAGCGCACCCTCGGCGTCCCGCTGTTCCAGGAGCAGATCCTGCGGATGGCGATGGTGGCGGCCGGCTTCACCGGCGGCGAGGCCGAGGAGCTGCGCCGCGCCATGGGCTTCAAGCGCTCGGTGGAGCGCATGGAGCGGATCGAGGAGCGGCTGCGCGGCGGCATGGCCGAGCGCGGCATCGTCGGCGAGACCCGGGAGGCGATCGTGCGCTCGATCACCTCCTTCGCCCTCTACGGCTTCCCGGAGTCGCACGCCGCCAGCTTCGCCCTGATCGCCTACGCCAGCGCCTA
>JBFJMD010000090.1:0-7987 GCA_041634115.1 Thermoanaerobaculia bacterium
CCGAGGTCGACGATGATCTCGCCGCGCTCGAAGCGCTTGACGGTGCCGTTGACGACCTCGCCGACGCGGTCGATGTACTCGTTGTAGACCTTCTCGCGCTCGGCCTCGCGCACCCGCTGGTAGAGCACCTGCTTGGCCGACTGGGCGGCGATCCGCCCCAGCCCCTCGGTCGAGACCGGGATCAGGATCTCGTCGCCGACCACGGCGCCCGGCTTCTGGTCCTGCGCCTCCTCGACGGTCCATTCCGACTGCGGGTCCTCGACCTCCTCGACGACCATCTTGACGATGAAGGCCTCGAACTTGCCGGTCTCGCGGTCCAGCGTCGAGCGCACCGGGGCCTTGATCCGATGCTGCTTCTTGGCCGCCGAGGCCATCGCGTCCTCGAGCGCCGAGACCCAGCGGTCGACGTCGATGTCCTTCTCGCGAGCGACCTGCTTGAGGATCTCGTTGAAGTTGATTGCCGGAGCTTGTGTCTGCGCCATTCGCCCTGTTCCTTCGTTGCTTCCTTCAGCCGTCTCAGATCTGCGGCTCGAGCCGCGCCTTCTGCACGCTTGCGAGCGCGATGTCCAGGCTCTCCGCCGACGCCGGGTCGGTCAGGAGGATGCGCCCGCCGCCCTCCTCCTCGAAGCCGTCGAGCCGGCCGACCACGGTGCGCTTGCTCGGCATCGCGGCGTCCTGCCAGGTGACCCGGACCTGCCGGCCGAGAAAGCGCCGGTAGTCCCGCGGGCCGTAGAGCTTGCGGTCGAGCCCCGGCGAGCTCACCTCGAGCACGTATCGCGCGCCGCCGAAGTCGTGTACGTCGAGGACCGCCGAGGCCTGCTTCGACACCGACTCGCAGTCGGCCAGGGTCACCCCTTCGGGCCGGTCGAGCACCAGCCGCAGCACGCCGCCCCGGTTCTCGAGGTCGAGCAGCTCGCAGCCGGCGTCGGCGGCGATCGCCGCGAGCTCGTCGCGCAGGGCGGATTCGACTGACGTTGCGCTCATACAGTTATTCCTCGCACACGTCCTCGGAGGCAACAAAAAAAGTGGGCCCACGGCCCACTTCCCTCGTCGCCAGACCACGTGAGCAAAGGGCATTATAGGCGAAGTCGCGCGATCCCGGCAAGCGCGCGCGACGGGTCCCCGGCACCGGGCGGTCTCCGGGCCGCCTCCGGCCGGGTCCCCGGGGGGTGGGGTCGACGGCCGGTTCGTACTATGCTCCGGGTCCGCGGTCTCGCGCGCCGGCTGCCAAATTGGCAGCGAGCCGCGCGGGCGGGAGTCGATCCGGGGAGCCGGCGGCGACTCGCCGGCCCGGCCGGCGCTGGCAAGCTGCTTGCTTCTCACGCGGCTGGGGGCCGCTCGCCGGTCGCCGATCGGATCGCAAGCAGAAACGAAAGGAGCATCCAGCACACCATGAGCCATCGCCGCAGCCGACAGTTCGTCACCCTGCTGCTCGTCTTCGGGGCCCTCGTCTTCGGCCTCGTTCTCGCCGGGGGCATCGAGATCACCACCCCCGGGATCGCCGCGCCGGAGCCGCAGTCCGCGGCGGCGCCCCCGGCCCAGGAGCGAGCCCCGGCGGCGCCGCCGATCGTCGGCGGCCTGCCCAGCTTCGCCGACCTCGCCGAGACCGTCTCGCCCTCGGTGGTCTCGATCGAGGCGCGCTCGTTCCGCCGGGTCGGCGAAGGGGGCCCCCGGGGCCGGCCCACCGACCCCTTCGAGTTCTTCTTCGGACCCCGCCGCCGCGACGCGCCGCAGCCCGACGACCAGGAGTTCCGGTCCGATTCCGGCGGCAGCGGCTTCGTGATCTCGGCCGACGGCCTGGTGGCGACGAACAACCACGTCGTCCGCGGCGCCGAGGAGCTGAAGGTCCACCTGGGCGAGAACACCTTCGACGCCGAGATCGTCGGCACCGACTCGGCGACCGACCTGGCGCTGCTCAAGATCGACGCCGGCCAGAACCTGGTGCCGCTGCCCCTCGGCGACAGCAACGGCCTGCGGGTGGGGGAGTGGGTGATGGCGGTGGGAAGCCCCCTCGGCCTGACCGACACGGTGACGGTCGGAGTGGTGAGCGCCAAGGAGCGGCGCATCTTCATCAGCTCCGACAGCTCGTTCGAGAACTTCATCCAGACCGACGCCGCCATCAACTTCGGCAACTCCGGCGGCCCGCTGATCAACCTCCGCGGCGAGGTGGTGGGGATCAACACCGCGATCAACTTCAACTCCGAGAACATCGGCTTCGCGGTGCCGGTCAACACCCTCAAGCAGATCCTGCCCCAGCTGCGCGAGACCGGCAGGGTGCGCCGGGGCTTTCTCGGCATCGGCGTGCGCGACCTGGACCGCAACGCCGCCGAGGCGTTCGGCCTGTCCTCGACCGCCGGCTCGATGGTGACCAACGTCCAGCCGGGCCTGCCGGCCGACCGGGCCGGCCTCAAGCACGGCGACATCATCGTCAAGGTGGACGGCCGGCCGCTCGAGAACACCCGCGAGCTGATCGACCACGTCTCGGCCAAGGGCCCGGACGAGACGGTCACGCTCGAGGTGCTGCGCGAAGGCGAGTCGCTGACGAAGAAGGTGACCCTCGCCGAGCGTCCCACCGAGGAGGCGGAGACCGAGCCGACCCCGGGCGGGGGCAGCGGCGGCATCGAGTGGCTCGGCCTGCGCTACCAGGACCTCACCCCCGGCCTGCGCTCCATGCACGGGCTGCCGGAGGACCTCCTGGGCGTCTGGATCACGGCGGTCTCGCCGCGCAGCCCCCTCTACGACGAGGGCCTGCGCAGCGGTCCGCTGATCAGCGTCATCACGGAGGTCAACGGTCGCCCGGTGCGCAACGTCGAGGAGTTCGAGGGCATCGTCCGCGGCGCGGAGGCGGGCTCGCGGCTGCGCTTGTACGTCCGCCGGTTCGACCGCGGGCAGGAGGGCCAGCCGATCTACGTCTTCCCGGCCGTGCCCAGCGGCTAGCCGCGGCGCCCGGCCGCAGCCGATCCGGCGCCGACGCCCGTCCGGGGCGCGGCGCCGGATCGGCCGCGGGCCTCGTCCCTTGCGGGCGCCGGCGAGGAAGTCGGGCTAGACTCGCTCCGCGATGGCGAAGGAGAAATCGAGCTACCGGGCCACCGTCCTGGTGGTGGACGACGAGGACTCGATCCGCGAGAGCCTGCGGATGATCCTCGAGTACGAGGGCTACCGGGTGCGCGAGGCGGCGACCGGCGCCGAGGCCCTGGAGGCGGTGCGGCGCTCGCCGCCGGAGGCGGTCCTGCTCGACATCAAGATGCCGGAGATGGACGGCCTCCAGGTCTTGAAGTCGCTGCACGAGCGCGGCTTCGAGATGCCGGTCCTGATCGTCACCGGTCACGGCGACGTGGACACCGCCGTCGAGGCGATCCGCGGCGGCGCCTTCGACTTCTTCGAGAAGCCGCTGCAGCGCGAGCGGGTGCTGGTCAGCCTGCGCAACGCCGTGGACAGCTACCGCCTGCGGCGCGACACCCGGGGCGAGCGGCCGGCGATCGAAGAGTTGGTGGGCTCCTCGGCGGCGATGCAGCGGCTGCGCGAGAGGATCGATAAGGCGGCGCCGACCCCGGCCACGGTGCTCATCACCGGCGAGAGCGGCACCGGCAAGGAGCTGGTGGCGCGGGCGATCCACCGCGGCAGCTCCCGCAGCGACCGCGATCTCGTGCAGGTCAACTGCGCGGCGATCCCCGAGGAGCTGATCGAGTCCGAGCTCTTCGGCCACGAGAAGGGGAGCTTCACCGGCGCCCACCGCAAGCAGATCGGCAAGTTTGTGGCCGCGGACGGGGGCACCATCTTCCTCGACGAGATCGGCGACATGTCGGCCCGCACCCAGGCGAAGGTGCTGCGGGTGCTGCAGAACGGCGAGGTCGAGCCGGTCGGGGCCCAGCGCACGATCCAGGTGGACGTCCGGGTGGTGGCGGCGACCAACCGGGACCTCGAGGAGTCGATCGCCGAGGGCGATTTCCGCGAAGACCTCTTCTATCGGCTGAACGTCGTGCCGATCGCGACGCCGCCGCTGCGCGACCACCTCGAGGACCTGCCGGAGCTGGTGGACTACTTCGTGCGGCGCTTCTCCGAGGCCAACAATTACCGTCCGAAGCAGATCGGCGACGACGCGCTCGAGCGGCTGAAGTCGCTGCCCTGGCGCGGCAACGTGCGGGAGCTCAAGAACGTGGTCGAGCGGCTGCTCATCCTCGCCACCTCGGATCCGATCGGCCAGGCGGAGGTCGTCGAGCTGCTGGGCGCCTCGCGGCCCGACGCCGCCTCCAACCTGCTCGGCCTCGACACCTTGAAGCGGTTCCGGGAGGAGGCGGAGCGCCGCTTCCTGCTCCAGAAGCTCGAGCAGAACGACTGGAACGTCACCCGCACCGCGCAGGCGATCGAGACCCCGCGCAGCAATCTCTACAAGAAGATGGACCAGTACGGGATCCGCCGGGACGCGGGCGCGGATGGCTCTTGAGCCGGCAGAGCTCGAGCGGCTCCTCACCGAGGCCGGCGCCCTCCACCGCGGCCACTTCCAGCTCTCCTCCGGCCGCCACTCCGCCGGCTACGTCCAGTGCGCGCGGCTGCTCGAGCGCCCGGCGCGGGCGCGCCGGGTCGGCGCCGCCCTGGCCGGGCGGCTGGCCGGGGAGCGGCCGGACTCGATCCTCTCGCCGGCGCTCGGCGGCGTGGTCATCGGCCACGAGGTCGCCGCGGCGCTCGAGGTGCCTTTCCGCTTCGTCGAGCGCGCCGGTCCCGGGGGATCGGAGATGGCGCTGCGCCGCGGCTTCTCGCTCGCGCCCGGCGAGCGGGTCGCGATCGTCGAGGACGTCGTCACCACGGGCCGCTCGACCGCCGAGACGATCGCGGTCGCCGAGCGCCACGGCGCCCTGCCGGTCGCGGTCGCCGCGATCCTCGACCGCAGCCGCGGCCGGGCCCGTTTCCCCGTCCCCTTCGTCGCCCTGCTGGCCTTGGACCTCGAAGACTACGACCCGGCCGCCTGCCCCCTCTGCCGGGCGGGATCGAGCCCCGAGAAGCCGGGCAGCCGCCCCGGGTAGCGCCCGGACCCCGTGCCGGGCGATCCGATCCGACGCGCCCCCCATGGGTGGGGGCGCTGCTCATACCGGGGGCTCTTCGAAGACGGGGGCGCGTGATCCGGCCGCCGCGGTGAAGCCCCCGCCGCTAGCCGAGCGCCTCGCGGTAGAGGCGGTCGATCGAGCGCCGGAGGGCGTCGAGGCGCCCCAGCCGCTCGACGTCCTTGGCGCGGACCTCGAGCCGCCAATCGAGATCGGCCGAATCCACCACCGCGACCGACCAGCGCCGCCGCCGCGCGTCCCACCGCGCCGGGCCGTCGGCCAGGCTCCAGCCCCCGGGCAGCAGGCTCTCGATCTCGATCCGGGTGAACTCGGGCGACGGGTCGCTCATGGCCGTCGATTCTGCCGCATCGCGCCGCCCCTGCCAAGGCCGGAGCCGGCCGCCGGGCCGGGGCGCTCCTTGACCGCGATTCGAGCCAGTTGCTACGATCCGGACGGCCGCTCCGGCCGCCATCGCCACACCGCGAGGAGCCCATGCAGATCAAGCTGAGCGAGGAGCAGCTCCTGCTCCGAGAGACCGTCCGCCGATTCGCCGAGGAGGTGGTGCGGCCGCGCGCCCGCGAGATCGACGCCAGCGGCGAGTTCCCCCGCGACTTCTACGACCGAGCCGGCGAGCTCGGCCTCGCCGGGGTGGCGGTCCCCGAGGCCTACGGCGGGGCCGGGATGGACACCGTCTCCTACTGCCTGGTGATCGAGGAGATCAGCCGCGTCTGCGCCACCAGCGGTGTCATCCTCTCGGTGAACAACTCCCTGGTCTGCGACCCGATCCTCGACTTCGGCAGCGAGGACCAGAAGCGCGAGTTCCTGACCCCGCTGGCGAGCGGCGAGAAGCTGGGCTGCTTCGCGCTGACCGAATCGGACGCCGGCAGCGATCCCGCCGCCCTGCGGACGACGGCGCGCCGCGACGGCGACGACTACGTCCTCGACGGCAGCAAGATCTTCATCACCAACGGCACCCACGCCGACCTGGCGATCGTCTTCGCCACCGTGGACCGGGAGAAGCGCCAC
Organism: Thermoanaerobaculia bacterium; assembly: GCA_041634115.1. Taxonomy (GTDB): domain Bacteria; phylum Acidobacteriota; class Thermoanaerobaculia; order Multivoradales; family JAHEKO01; genus JBFJMD01. The sequence continues at coordinate 6,066 of JBFJMD010000090.1, forward strand.
AAGGGGATCACCGCCTTCGTCGTGCCGTGCGACGCCCCCGGGCTCTCCCGCGGCGGCCACGAGTACAAGCTGGGGGTCAACGCCTCCGGCACCACCGAGCTGGTCTTCGACGGCGTCCGGGTGCCGGAGCGGTTTCGCCTCGGCGGCGAGGGCGACGGCTTCAAGGTGGCGATGAGCACCCTCGACGGCGGCCGCGTCGGCATCGCCGCGCAGGCGGTCGGCATCGCCCAGGGGGCCTTCGACGAGGCCGTCACCTACGCCCAGCAGCGCGAGCAGTTCGGCAAGCCGATCGCCAGCTTCCAGGCGATCCAGTTCTACCTCGCCGACATGTCCACCGAGCTCGACGCCGGGCGGCTGCTCACCTGGAAGGCGGCCTGGGCGAAAGACCGCGGCAAGCGCTTCACGCTCGAGGCCGCGCAGGCGAAGCTCTTCACCTCCGAGATGGCGCAGCGGGTGACGAACAAGGCGCTGCAGATCCACGGCGGCTACGGCTACACCCGCGACTACGACGTCGAGCGCTTCTTCCGCGACGCGCGCATCACCGAGATCTACGAGGGCACGAGCGAGATCCAGAAGATGGTCATCGCGAGCGCGGTCCTCGGGGACTGAGCGACCAGCCGATGCCCACCGTCGCCGCCGACTCCACCGCAGGCGTCGGATTCGAGCTCACCGAGGAGCAGGAGATCCTGCGCGGCGAGGTGCGCCGCTTCGCCGAGGAGCGGATCCGGCCCGGCCTCGCCGAGCGCGACCGGGAGCGCCGCTTTCCCGCTGCGATCGTGCGCGAGATGGGGGAGATGGGGCTCCTCGGCATGCTGGTCGAGGAGCGCCACGGCGGCGCCGGCTTCAGCCCGCTGAGCTACGTGATCGCGGTCGAGGAGCTGGCCCGGGTCTGCCCCTCGACGGCGGTCACCATGAGCGTCTCCAACTCGGTCTGCTGCTGGCCGATCGCCCATTTCGGCAGCGAGGAGCTGAAGCGCCGGGTGCTGCCGGCGCTCGCCTCGGGGGCGGGGCTCGGCGCCTTCGCCCTGACCGAGCCCGGCTCGGGGAGCGACGCCGGCAGCCTCCAGACCCGGGCCGAGCGGCGGGGCGGCGAATGGGTGCTCGACGGCGAGAAGGCCTGGGTGTCGAACGCCGGCTACGCCACCCACTACGTGGTCGTCGCCAGGACCGACCCCGACGCCGGCAAGCGGGGCATCAGCGCCTTCGTGGTGCCGGCCGACGCGCCGGGGCTGGAGGTCGGGGAGCCGGAGAAGAAGCTCGGCCTGCGCGCCTCGCGCACGGCGCCGCTCGCCTTCCGCGAGTGCCGGGTCGCGGCCGAGAACCTGCTCGGCGAGGCGGGGCAGGGCTTCAAGATCGCCCTCGCCACCCTCGACCACTCGCGGCTGGGGATCGCCGCGCAGTCGGTGGGCATCCACCAGCGGGCGCTCGAGCTGGCGGTCGAGTACGCCCGCGACCGGGTCCAGTTCGGGGTGCCGATCGGCCGCCACCAGGGGGTCGGGTTCCAGCTCGCCGAGATGGCGACCCGGCTCGAGGCGGCGCGCCTGCTCACCCGGCACGCCGCGCTCGAGGAGTCGGGCTCGCGCGCCGGGCGCCTCGCCTCGGAGGCCAAGCTGTTCGCCTCCGAGGCCGCCAACCTCGCCTGCTACCAGGCCCTGCAGATCCACGGCGGCAACGGCTTCAGCGAAGACTACGAGATCTCGCGGCTCTACCGCGACGTGCGCGTGACCTCGATCTACGAGGGCACGAGCGAGATGCAGCGCTGGGTGATCGCCCGCCACCTGCTGCTCGAGAACCCCGCGCGCCCCGGCTGAGGGCCCCAGGGTCGCATATAATTGAGCCGCGACCGCGCCGGTCGCCGCGGGTAGACCGCGTCCGACTCCCCGGAAGGAGCCTCCGATGACCGTCAAAGACCCACCGCGCGC
>JBFJMD010000091.1:0-7987 GCA_041634115.1 Thermoanaerobaculia bacterium
ACCCTGAGCGAGATCGATTTCCGGCGCCGGTTCCGCGCCAACGTGATCGCCATCGCCCGCAGCGGCGAGCTGGAGACCGCGCGCCTCGCCGACGCCCGGCTGCGCGGCGGCGACCTGCTCCTGGTGGTGGCGCCGGTGGACGAGATCGAGGGCCTGCGAACCCGGCCGGGACTGCTGCTCGTCAGCGGCGGCGCCGCGGCGGCCCCCACCGGCTCCCCCTGGGTGGCCGCCGGCATCCTGGCGCTGACCGTCGCCCTGGCGGCCCTGCAGGTCCTGCCGCTCGCGGGCGCGGTCCTCCTGGGCTGCGTCCTGGTCTTCCTGTCCCGCTCGCTCACCCCGCAGGAGGCCTACGCGGCCATCGACTGGCGGCTCCTGGTCCTGGTCGCCGGCATGATCGGCCTCGGCCTCGCCCTGCAGCAGACCGGCGCCGCCGCGCTGCTCGCCCTCTGGATCGTCGATCTCACCGGCGGCTTCGGGCCGGTCGCGCTCCTCGCCGGCTTCTACGCGCTGACCCTGATCCTGACTCAGCCGATGTCGAACCAGGCGGCGGCGCTCGTCGTCCTGCCGCTGGCGATGCAGGTCGCGGCCGAGACCGGCCTCGATCCGCGGGCGATGGCGGTGACGGTGGCGCTCGCGGCGTCGAGCTCCTTCCTCACTCCGCTCGAGCCCTCCTGCTTGCTGGTCTACGGTCCGGGCCGCTATCGCTTCGCCGACTTCCCGCGCCTCGGCCTGGGGCTGACGGCGATCGCGTTTCTCCTGGCGATGCTCCTGATTCCGCGCTTCTGGGCTCCGTAGCGCCGCCGCCGCCGAGCAGCCCCAGCCGGTCCCAGAGCAGGGTGAACGGGCCGGCGATGTAGACGGTGGAGTAGGTGCCGACGATGACGCCGACGGTCATCACGGAGGAGAAGCTGCGCAGGGCCTCGCCGCCGAAGACGAGCAGGCTCACGGTGGCGAGCAGGGTCGTGCCCGAGGTCATCACCGTGCGCGACAGGGTCTCGTTCAGGCTCGCGTTGATCAGCCGCTCCAGCGGCTCGCGCCGCCGGCTGCGCCGGTTCTCGCGCACCCGGTCGAACACCACGACGGTGTCGTTGACCGAGTAGCCGACGACGGTCAGCAGCGCGGCGATCGTGGTCAGGTCGAAGGGCAGGTCGACCAGGGCGACGAAGCTCACGGTGATCAGCACGTCGTGGATCGAGGCCATGATGGCGCCGATCGCGAAGCGCAGCTCGAATCGCGCCCAGATGTAGGCGAGCATTCCGGCGAGCGACAGGACCACCGCGAGGGCGCCCTTGCGCCGCAGCTCGGCGCCGATCTGCGGGCCCACGTAGTCCGAGGAGAGGAGCTCGTAGCGGCCCACCACCGCGCCGGACCCGGCCTCGCGGTCGAGCGCGCCGAGGATGCGCTCCACGGTCCGCTCCGACTCCGCCGCCTCGGCCAGGCGCACCAGGAGGGTGTTCTCCTCGGCCGGCCCGTAGCGCTGGAGCTGGACCTCGAGCCCCTCGCCGCGCCAGAGCGTCCGCAGCGCCTCCCGGTCGGGGGGCGAGTCGAAGCGGATCGCGAGCTGGCGGCCGCCGGTGAAGTCGATGCCGAGGGCGAGGCCCCCCGAGAGCACCTCGAACAGGCCGACCGCCAGCGCCACGAGAGAGAAGGCGACCCAGAAGCGCCGGTACTTGAGGAAGTCGAACTGAGTGTCGCGCAGGAACTCCATCGCCGTCTACCCCCTCCCGTGTCCATCGCGCCGGCGGCGGGGCGCCACGACCTTCCACAGGAAGCGGGCCGTGAAGAAGACGATGACCGCCCAGGTCGAGACCAGCATGATCCAGGCCGCGAGGGTCACTGCTGCCTCCCCCGGCGCCGCCAGGCGAGCCAGACCAGGGCCGCGAAGCCGGCGAAGACCAGCAGCAGCAGGGCGCGGGTCGCGTCCTGGACCAGGATCCGGGTGGGCAGGCCGTCGGCGTCCCACCAGGCGGTCGAGGCCTCGCCGGAGTGGAGGATCTTGCCCACGACGCTGTCGGGGGCGAAGGGCCAGCCGCGCCCCGCCGCCAGGCCGGCCAGCGCCTCGCGCCAGGCGCCGGCGGCGGGCTTGACCAGCGAGCTCGCGAAGACCGCCACCAGGAAGGCCGGGGTGACCCACTTGAGGACGAAGCGGAAGAGCCGCGGCACCTCGAGGTCGGCGCCGCGGGTGATCTCCTCCCAGCCCCAGTCGATGCCGAAGACGAAGGCGAAGATCAGCGCCTCGGCGAGGGCGAAGACCACCAGGCTGAAGGTCCCGGTCCAGAAGTCGAACTCGTCGAAGGCGCCGCCCGGGTAGAGCCAGACGCAGAGGAAGCCGAGCCCGAAGACGGCGGCGCCGAAGATCGCGGCGCCGCGCTCGCGCCGGATCCCCAGCTCGTCGGCGAGGAACGCCAGGATCGGCTGACCCATCGCCAGCGACGACGTAATGCCGGCGAAGAAGAGCAGCCCGAACCACATCGCCCCGGCCAGCGGCGCGAACCAGCCCCAGTTGTTGAACAGCGTCGGCAGGGTCAGGAAGGCGAGGGAGAAGCCGCTGCCCCCGGCGGTCGCGGACTGCACCTGCTCGAGGCCGAGGTAGGCGGTGGCGATCGGGATGAGGATCGCTCCGCCGAGGACGACCTCGACGAACTCGTTGGTCCAGCCGGCCGCCGAGGAGCTGAGCGCGATGTCCTCGCTCTCGCGCACGTACGAGGCGTAGCAGTGGATCGTGCCCATGCCGAGCGACAGGGTGAAAAAGACCTGCCCGGCCGCGCGCAGCCAGGTCGAGGGGTCCCAGAGCCCCGAGAGCTGCGGCTCCCAGACGAAGTTGAGCCCGACCAGGGGGCTCTGGACGACGCCGGGATCGCCGACCTCGAGGCTGAGGCCGCGGATCCCGAGGACGACGGCGAAGAGGATCAGCATCGGCATCAGGATCTTGGCGGCCAGCTCGATGCCGCGCGCCACGCCGCGCGAGAGGATGTAGGCGTTGAGCACCAGGGTGACGACGAAGAAGAACAGCGCCTCGCCCGGCAGCGCGAACATCGAGTCGGCGGTCTGGCCCAGATAGCGCGGATAGAAGGCCCCGGGGTCGGTCTCGCGGAAGGTGCCGGCGAGCGAGTGCCAGACGTAGGCCAGGGTCCAGGACTCGATGTAGCAGTAGTAGGCGGCGACGCCGAGGCTGGTGAAGAGCCCGAACACGCCGACGTACTTGAGCCCGCGGCCGCGGCCCAGCCGGTCGAACATCCCCGGCGCCGAGTGGTGCCCGAACCGGCCGCCGTGGCGGCCGATCGCCCACTCCACCCACATCAGCGGGATCCCCATGAGCACGAACGAGATCAGGTAGGGGATGAGAAACGCGCCGCCGCCGTTCTGCGCGGCCTGGGCGGGGAAGCGCAGGAAGTTGCCCAGCCCGACGGCATTGCCGGCCATGGCCAGCACCAGGCCGAGGCGGGAGGTCCAGCGTTCCGGGGTCGTCACGAGTCGTCTCCTCTCGTCGGCTAGAGCACCAGCAGCCGGGCGCCCGGGCGCAGCAGGTGGTGGATGCGGCGCGCCCCCTCGGGGGCGATCGCCAGCGCGATCACGTTGCGCTCGGCGCTCGGGCGGCCGCGCAGCCGGGCCCAGAGGTCGGCCAGGCCGGCGTCGAAGAGCGCCCCCGGCCCCGGCCCGCCCCGGCGGGAGCCGACCCAGAGCTCCCAGCCGGGATCGAGGGCGAGGCGGTAGGCCTGCGGCGGGTCCGGCCCGACGGAGCCGGTCGCCGCGGTCGCCCAAGAGCGGCCGGGGGCGCCGCCGTCCCGCCGCGCCTCCTCGTTCCCGTCCCCCGGGAAGGGCTCGAGCTTCCCGGTGACGACGACCCGGCGCCGGTGGCCGTCGCCGGCCCGGACCTCCAGGACCAGGGGCAGGGCCGGCGGCGGGCCGGCGCTCTCGCCGCCGCGCCGCCGGTAGCGCACCACCACGGCGTCGGCGAGCGGTTCCGCCGCCAGCTCGAGGCCCCGCGCCTTGACCGCGAGCCGGCGCCCTGCGGTGTCGAGCGCCAGATAGACCTCCGTGCCGCGGGCGAGCGCGAGCTCGAGCTCGAGGGCGCGCCCGGCGGCGCCTCGCGGGGCCCGCGCAACGCCGCTTTCGGCGCCGGCGCTAGTAGAGCAGGACGCGGCCGCCCACAGGCAGCACGCGATACAGAAACTCGAGGTCTTCATCGCCCATCCGGATGCACCCGTGCGTGACCTTCTGTCCCAGCAGGCTCTTGAACAGGGTGCCGTGAATCAGGTAGCCGTCGCCCAGATAGATGCCGTAGTCGCCCAGCGACAGGTCGTCGATGCGCGCGCTCGGCGCGGCGGGCGGCTCGTAGCCCTCCTCGACGAACGCCCAGTCCGGCTTGATCCAGACCGGGTTCTTCGTCTTCTTGACCACCCGCCGCTCGCCGAGAGGCGTGTCGAAGGTCCACTCGCGGCCCCCGGCCACGTCGCGCAGCACGTAGCCGCTCCCCGTCGAGCAGACGGCGTCGCGCAGCAGCTCGCCGCCGCGGTAGACGCGCAGCCGGTTGGCGTAGGTGTCGATCACCGCGTAGGTGCCCGCCGGCGCCAGACGCTCGAGCTGGCGGCGGAGCGCCGCGGACCGCCCCGGGGGGCGGCCCGGCTCGGCCGGCGAGGCGGGGAGGGGCTCGAAGCGACCGTTGGCGAGCGCCAGCCCGACCAGCGCGGCGAGGACGGCCAGCGCGGCCAGCACGGCGCGCCCCTTCGCGGGGGCGGCGCCCCCCGCCCGGGGTCGCGATTCAGCTTCCCCCATCGAATCCCTCGAGCGAGCCGACGATGGTCACCCGGTCGCCGACCGAGGCCAGCTCGAACAGGCGGTCCATGTCCTCGTTGGTGAGCGCCACGCAGCCGTCGGTCCAGTCGACGCCGCGGCCGCCCATGCCGTGGATCTCGATCAGGCCGCCGGGACCCGATCCACGCGGCACGAGCCCCGCTCGCGCGGCCTCCGCCCAGCGCCGGCGATCGGCTTCGTTCGGGTAGTCGAGGAGCAGGGCGCGGTGGAAGCGGGTGCGGCCCGGCCCCCGCAGCTCGCGGATCCGGTAGCGGCCCTCCGGCGTCGCCCGGTCGCCGGCGTGCAGCTTGCGCTCGAGGCCGTTCGAGCCCAGCTCGACCTCGAACGTCGCGACCGGCCGCGAGCCCGCGTACACCGTGAGCGTGCGGGCGAGCTTGTCGACGAGGAGCTGACGGGCTCCCGAGGCGCTCGATTCCGCGAACGCCTCTCGAGCCCAGACCCGCCACAGCTCGAGCAGCCGGGGATCCTGGAAGCGCTCGTGCTTGGCGAGCCACAGCCGGTGGATCCCGTCCGCCTCGGCGCTCGCCGCCGTCGCTTGGGCGAGCGCGGCCTCCAGCCGGCCGGCGGCCGCTGCCCGCCGCGCGAGGTCGAGCGCGGTCGTCGCCCGAGCGAGCCGCTCGGCCCCTTCCCGGCGGCCGGCGCCGGGCTCCCGGACCTCCCAGGCAGCGCGTCGCAGGGCGGCCGCCGTCGCTTCGACGCTGGTCGGCCAGCGATCGCGGGCCTCGCGGAGGGCCCGGCGGCGGTCCGAGAGCGCCCGGGCGCTCGCCTCCTCGACCCGCTGCCAGGCCGCCGCCGCGAGCTCCGGTCGCCGCCGCCACGGGGCGGCCGAGCGCTCGCGCCCAGCGATCGCTTCGGCCTCGGCCAGCGCCGACCGCGGGTCGGCGGCGTCGATTCCGCCCCCGCTCCCGGCGGGCGCCGGGGCGCGGCGAGCGACCCGCCGCGCCGGCTCCGCGTCGATCCGGCCACCGTTCGCCACCAGGGAGTCTCCGGCCCAGAGCCCGACCGCGACCAGCAGGGCGGCGGTGGCGGCACGGCCGTGCCGGCCGCCGCCGCGCCGTCGGGGCCGATCAGCAGCCGAGCTTGACCTTGGCGTCGCTCAGCTCCGCGCTCAGGGTCGCGACCTGCTCGCCGACGGCGGTGGCCAGCGCCTTGGCGCCGAGGAAGTCGTCCCCGGCGATCGCGGCCTCGACGTCGACGACCTGGCCGGCGAGCCCGGAGAGGCGGCCTTCCAGGGCCTCGAGGTCGGCGGCGAAGCCCTTGGGCCGCCGCCGGCACTTGCCGAGGTCGCCGTGCAGCGCCTGGGCCTGCGCGACGCCGGCTCGCAGGCTCTCGAGCGCCGCCTCGGCCTCGATCTTCGCCTGCTCGCGGCCGGCGGCGGCGGCCTCGCGGGCGGCTGTGGCCTCGCGCTCGGCTTCGGCCACGAGCTCCGCGGTCCGGTCGTAGGAGCGGAACAGGGCGAACTTCTCGCCCTGCGCCGCGACCTCGGCGCGAACCGCCTCCATCGCGGCCGTCGCCTGGGCGTGCTGATCGGGCGCGTAGGTCGCGGCCTGCGCGGACTCGGCCTCGGCGAGCTTGGTGGCGGCGGCGTCGATCGCGACCTGCGGCGGCTCGCTGCAGCCCGCCAGGGCCAGACCGGCCAGGATCAGGGCCGGGAAAAACAGCGGGTTGGGTCGAACGGATGACATGCTGCGGGATCTCCTTCTTTTCTCGGAGGCAGGGGCCTCCTGCGTTGGCTCGGTTCTCGAGGGCTCTAGAAGCACCGAAGCCCCGGCGCACCCCCCGACGGGGGCCGCGGCCGGGGCTCCGGTCTGGCGGCTCAGCGCATGCCGGGCCGGGCGATGGACGGCTTGACGTTCGCCGGCTTCCTGGCGGCCGGCGCCTTCCCCTTCGGCTGGGCCGGGGAGGTCGCTTTCGGGGTCGCCTTCGCCTTGGGGGCGGGCGCCGCCGGCTTGGCGGCCGCCTTCGCGGGGGCGGCCTTGCGGGCCGCGGGCTTCGACTTCGGCATTTTCTGGTCTCCTGGCCCTGGCGGGCCTCTGCGGACCCGATCGCTCTCCGCCGTCTGCCGGCGCGAGGTCGGGTCCCGCGGACGAAGGGAGCAAGGCGGCTGCCAGGCCCGGGAAGACCGGAAACGGCCGGTTCCGGGGGTCCGAGACCGTGAAATCGGAGTCTTGACTTCTGATCAAATCGGAATAAGGATTCCTTTTCAGAGATCCCCGGCAGTGCTCGTCCACACCGTTCTCGTCACCGACCAGGCGCCGCTCGGCCGCAAGCTGCGGCGGCTCCTGGACCAGCCCGACGTGCTCTTGACGGTGCGCGCCGCGCACGAAGACCTCTGGGAGGTGCTGGCCGGCGAGCCCTGCGACTTCCTGGTGCTCGACCTCGAATGCCTGCCGGAGGCGGCGACCGGGGTCGTGACCACGATCCGCAAGCTGCCGGAGCGGCCCGAGATCGTGGTCCTCAACGCCCGGGAGGATTCGAAAGAGCGGGCCGCGCTCCTCGCCGCCGGCTGCCTGGCGGTGGTCAATCGCAGCCTTCCGGACTCGGTCCTGGGCCCGATGTTCCAGACCCTGGTCGCGCGCCGCCGCGACGCGCTGCGCAGCCGCCTCGGCGTCGAGCAGCGCGAGCCGCAGTCCCACCGGCTGAGCGACTTCGCCTCGGCGAGCCCCGCGATGCACAGCCTGCTCGATCTGGCGCGGCGCGTGGTGCCTTCGGACAGCTCGCTGCTGATCACCGGCGAGACCGGGGTGGGCAAGGAGTGGCTGGGGCGGGCGATCCACTCCGAGGGGCGCCGGGCCGCGGCGCCCTTCATCGCCGTCAACTGCGCCGCGGTGCCCGACGGCCTGCTCGAGAGCGAGCTCTTCGGGCACGAGAAGGGCGCCTTCACCGGCGCCGCCCGCACCCGCCGCGGCTACTTCGAGCTCGCCCACCGCGGCACCCTGTTCCTGGACGAGATCGCCGACACCTCGCCCCACCTGCAGGCCAAGCTGCTGCGGGTGCTGCAGGAAAAGCGGATCCGGCGGCTGGGCGGGGAGCAGTCGATCGAGGTCGACGTGCGGGTGATGGCGGCGACCAACCGGGTGCTGGAGCAGGAGATGGCGAAGGGCGACTTCCGCCGCGACCTCTTCTACCGACTGGGGGTGGTGACGCTCCACGTGCCGCCGCTGCGCGAGCG
>JBFJMD010000092.1:0-7891 GCA_041634115.1 Thermoanaerobaculia bacterium
CGAGGCCGACGGAGTTGACGAGCCCGCGGGTCATCTCGAGCTCGCGGTTCTCCGGGCCCGCCTGGGCGAGGGGGAAGCCCTCTTCCAGCTCGGCGAGGCCGAGGATCCCGGGGAGCAGCCCGGAGCGGATCGCCTCGATCAGCAGCACCGTCTGCACCGCCCCCGAGGCGCCGAGGGACTCTCCCAGCATCGACTTGACCGCGGTCACCGGCAGCGTCGAGGCGGCGCTGTTGAAGACCTCCCCGACCCCGGCCGCCTCGTGCGCGTCCGTCGCCGGCGAGCCGTTGGCGGAGGCGCTCAGACAGTCGATCGCGGCGGCCTCGAGCCCGGCGTCGGCCAGGGCCAGACGCACCGCGCGGGCGACCGCGGCCGCCGCGCGCCGGCGGTCCTTGCCGCGCGACGGGTCGAAGCTGTTGCCGTGGCCGCGGATCTCGGCCAGGATCCGGGCCCCTCGCGCGGCGGCGGCGCCCGCCTCCTCGAGGACCAGGAGGGCCGCCCCTTCGCCGACCGCGAAGCCGTTGCGGCGGGCGTCGAAGGGGATCGGGTACTCGGCGCCGCCGTTGTTGGAACCGCACAGCCAGCCCGCCTTGTGGAAGCCGTAGAGGGACTCGAAACAGAGCTCGTCGACGCCGCCCGCGAGCAGCACCGTGGCGCGGCCGGTGCGAATCAGATCGCTGGCGTAGGCGATCGCCTCCAGCCCCGAGGTGATGCCGCCGGCGATCGTGGCGTTGACGCCGCGCAGGTTGTGCCAGATCGCCATCTGGCCGGCGGCGGCGTTGATCACGCTGTTGGCGAAGTCCATCGGCTTGGCGTAGTTGGGACCCGCCACCACCGCCCTGCGGTCGAACTCGGAGATCGTGTGGATGCTGCCGAACATGGTGCCGAGCACCAGCCCGGCCTCGAGGTCCGCGAGCATCTCGGGCGCCCAGCCGCCCGCTTCGAGGGCGAGCTTGGCGACCGTGGCGCCGAGCCGCGAGGTCCGGTCGAGCGGTCGCAGGTTGCCGCCGGCAAGGTACTTGCCGGCGTCGAACCACTTGAGCTCGCCGGCCTGCGGGCTGCGCATCCCGTTCTGGCTCATGTCCTCGAGCCGTCGCAGCCCGCTGCGCCCCTCGCAGAGGGCGCCGTGGACGAACATCGGCGAGTCGCCGAGGGCGGTCAGGATGCCGGCGCCGGTGACGACGACTCTTCTTGGATCCTCTGTGTTCTTCATGGCGTGAACTTTTCCAGAATGACCGAGGCGTTGTTGCCGCCGAAGGCGTAGGCGTTGTTCATGGCGACGTGGACCGGGTGCTGGCGGGCTTCGTTGGGAACGCAGTCGAGATCGCATTCCGGGTCCGGCTCCTCGAAGTGAATGGTCGGAGGGACGAGGTCGTGAAATGCCGCCAGGGCGCAGGTCGCCGCCTCGATCGCCGAAGCGGCGCCCATCGTGTGCCCCATCATCGACTTGATCGAGCTCATCGGTACCTTGCGCGCGGCGTCGCCGAAGACCCGCTTGACGGCGATGGTCTCCAGCCGGTCGTTGGTGGGGGTGCCGGTGCCGTGGGCGCTGACGTAGGAGATCCGCTCCGGCGTCAGGCCGCTCATCGCCAGGGCCTGCTCCATCGCCCGGGCGGCGCCGGCGCCCTCGGGGTGGGCGGCGGTCATGTGGTGGGCGTCGCAAGAGAGGCCGCAGCCGGTGATCTCGGCGTAGATCGTGGCGCCACGCGCCAGCGCGTTCTCGAGCTTCTCGAGCACCAGGATCGCGGCGCCCTCGCCGGGGATCATGCCTTTGCGGTTGCGGTCGAAGGGCTGGCACCGTTCGGGGGCGATCGCCCCGAGGCGCGCGAATCCGGCGTACGTGATCCTCGAGAAGGAGTCGGCTCCACCCGCCAGCATGAAGTCGGCGCGCCCGGAGCGGAGGGTGTCGAAGGCGTAGGCGATGGCGTAGTTGCCCGCCGCGCAGGCGGCCGGGATCATGATGTTGACGCCGGCGAAGCCAAACTCCGCGGCCACGTGCTCCGGGATCACGTGACAGGGGTACATGTTCATGAAGTCGGGTCCGACGCTGTCGAGATCCTCGGCCACGTAGGCGTCGTCGAAGCGCTCGACTTCGCGGGGCTCGCCGGAGGTGGTGCCCATCGCCACCCCGGCGCGCTCCGGATCGAGCCCCTGCGGACGGATGGCGGCGTCGGCGATCGCCAGCCGGGCGGCCGCGACCGCGAGCTGCGAGGCGCGACCGAGGGAGGCGGGGTCGAGATTCTCGATGTACTCGGACGCCTCGAAGCCGCGGATCTCGGCGCCGCGATGGACGTTGTAGAGGCTGGTGTCGAACGACTCGACCGGCCCGATGCCGCTGTGGCCCGCGAGCAAGCGGTCCCAGAACTGCTCCCGGCCGGTGCCGATCGGGGTCACCATTCCGAGGCCGGTGATGACGACGCGGGCGGGCATGGCTCAGGCGACCTCGCTCTTGGGCGACTTCTCTTGCAAGACCTGCTGCACCAGCTCGAGCGTGTCCTTCACCGACCGCAGCTCCTTGAGGCGCTCGTCCGGGACGCCGAGCTTGAACTGATAGTCGACGTCGACGCCGATCTCCAGCAGCGACAAGGAGTCGAGGCTGAGCTCCTCGAAGGTGGCGTCGTCGCCGATCTCGCCGGGGTCCAGATTGGCTACGTCGGCAATGATCTCCTTGATCTTGGTCAGGATCGCTGCGGCCTCCATCGTCACCTCCAAATCAATTGAGTCAGGAACCCTCTTGGTTCCGGGATCGGAGCAACTGACTCCATCGCGAACTTGTTGGGCAGTTTGACCCGTGGCGGACGCCGTCACAATGGACTCCCGGATGCAAAAAAGATCCAGGACGGATCTAGATCCTCGCGGCCCATACCCCGACCGGGGGGGGACCGAACGGCTCCCCGCGGCCTCAGTCGAGGAGGCTCGACTGGCGGGGGAGGACGGAGGAGCGGGACAGGATGCCGCTCTCGATTGCGGCGGCGACCGCCTGGCGCCTGCCCTTGACGCGCAGCTTGCTGAGAATGCCGTGCATGTGGTTCTTGACCGTGGAGATCGAGATCCCGAGGCGGGCCGCGATCTCCTTGTTGCGGAGTCCGGCGGCGACGAGCTTCAGGATCTCCGTCTCGCGCGGAGTGGTCGTGCCCCTGGGCGCCCGCGGCGGCTTGTCGAACCGGCGCGTCAGCTCGCTGATCCGCTTGAACACGGACGCCGCGACCTTGGGCGAGCAGGGCGTCCGGTTGTGGCGGACCGAATCGATGATGTTGACGAGATCCGGGATCGACGCACCCCGCAGCACGTAGCCGCTGGCGCCGGCCTCCGCGCACCTCACGATCTCGGCGACGCCGGACACGCCCAGGGGCAGGATCCCGAGCTCGGGAAACTGGTCGCGGAGCAGGCGGATCGTCCGCAGCTGCACGCCGTTGCCGAGGCTGGCCTCGACCAGCACCACGTCGACGGGCAGGGCGCGGAGCTCGCTCACCAGGCTCTTCGGCTCGACGCAGGCGCCGACCACGTCGATCTCCTCGCGGGCGTCGAGGGCGGCGCTCACGGCCTCGGTCAGCAGCCGCGAGCCGCTGGCCAGGAAGACCCGGGCCGGGGACCGCGCGGCCGCCGGTTTGGGGTCCTTGCGGAGTTCTGCGAGCGAGCGTTCCAAGGGGACCATTATCCCTCTTCTTCGCCCATGCGGATCAAGCCGATGATGCTCTCGGGGTCGAGGTCGTCGAAATCCCGCTGGCAGATCTGCTGGCGCAGGAGGGTCGCCTTGCGCCCCTCGGGCGAGATCACCAGGACGGCGAGGCCGGCAAACTGGGAGAGCAGGTGGCTGGCGATGCCCGGCACCTGTCCGTCGACGGTCTGGCTCAATATCGCCACGTCCGCCTCCGTGGGCTCCACGGCAAGCAGAAGCTCGATCGGATCGACCGCTTCACCACAGACTTCGAGGTGGGGTTGCGCCTCGATGCACTGTCGCAGAACGTCCCTCTGTGCCTTCGATCTGATCGACAATAAGATTCCGATTCGATTCTCCCTCAAGGGTCCCCCGGGGAACTGGATCTCCTTGATAGCGCAAGGCGGCACCGCATTCCTATGAACCGAGGGGTTCAAAAAGGATTCATCGATCATTCGAAGGCTCGCTGTCGTTCGAGTCACGCCGGCCCGGCAACCAGTGCTTGCGATAGGCCTTGGCGACGGCCGCCGAGCGCCGATCGACCCGTAGCTTGCCGAGGATGTGGTGAACGTGGTTCTTGACCGTGTGGAAGGAGAGAAAGAGCTTGTCGGCGATCTCCTGGTTGCTGAGACCGTCGGCGATGAGCTGGAGAATCTCGATCTCTCGCGGCGAGAGCACGAGGGAGTCGAGCTGGTGCCGGCTCCGCCGCGAGCGGTCGAGGTCGGCGAGCTCCGCGAACAGGGTGCCGGCCACGCTGGGCGAACAGCGCGCCTTCCCCTCCAGCGCCAGCCGGATCACCTGCTTCAGCTCGTCGAGCGAGGACTCCTTGAAGACGTAGCCGTCGAATCCTGCCGCGATGTAGCGCAGAGCCTGACGCTCGGAGTCGAGGCCGTGCGCGACCATCGCGATTCCGGCATGGGCCTCTTTGAGGGCGCGGACCTTCTCCGGCGATTCGGGGTCGAAGGAGTCGGCGTCGATCAGCAGGAGGGCCGGGGGCTCCTCGTCGAAGAGCTCGCCGGAGCGAGCCAGGCTGTCGGCTTGACCGCTGACGCGGAAATCTCCGATCTGTTGCAGGGCCTCCGCCAGGGACTGACGCAGCACCCGATGCCCACCGACCAACGCGATCGTCTCACTCACTTCACGACCTCCTCAGCACACCCACAGCAGCATCGCTTTTCGATGCCTAGGCCTCTCGACGGCAGACCTTTCCCAGTTGCACGTTCCGCGGGGTTTGACCTGGGCCCAGTGTATCGGGAATGGGAGCGAAAATGAAGGGTGAGGGTCTTCCGGAGCCGGTGCGCCGCTCGGGGCGCGTTGACTGGGCGGGGCCCATCGCATAGCTTCATCGCTCGGCTCGGGCGGCCGTCCGCGCCCCGCGGCGAACGCCGGAGCCGCCGGAGGACGCGACCGGGGGCACCGCCGTGAGCGAGCTGCCGTTTCTCAGGGACCTCGTCGTCATCTTTTCGGTCGCGGTGGCCGTCGTGGTGCTGCTGCGCCGCTTCGGCGTGCCGTCGATCGCCGGCTTCATCCTGGCCGGGGTCGCCGTCGGCCCCCACGCTCTCGGCCTGGTCTCGGACGTTCACCAGGTCGAGGTCCTGGCCGAGGTCGGGGTGGCGCTGCTGCTCTTCGGCATCGGGCTCGAGCTCAACCTGGCGAGTCTGCAGCGGCTCTGGCGGGCGGTCGCGGTCGGCGGCGCCCTCCAGGTCGGCCTCTCGGTGGCGATCGTGGTCGCGGCCGGCTCACTGTTCGGGCTCGAGGCGCGCCGCGGCCTCTTCCTCGGCTTCCTGGTCGCTGTCTCGAGCACCGCTATCGTGCTGCGCGGCCTCGACGCCCGCGGCGAGACCGACGCCCCGCACGGCCGCTTCACCCTCGGCATCCTGATCTTCCAGGACCTGGCGGTGGTGCCGATGATGCTGGCGATCCCGCTCCTCGCGGGGGCGGCCGAGCCCGGCGCCGCGGCCGCCCTGGCGCTGGTCGAGACGGCCGCCATCCTGACCGCGGTCGTCGCGGGCGCCTGGATCCTGGTGCCGCGGCTGCTGCACTGGATCGCCCGCACCCGCCAGCGCGAGCTTTGGATGCTGACCGTCTTCCTGATCTCGATGGGCACCGCCTGGATCGCCTCGCTGGCGGGGGTGTCGCTGGCGCTCGGCGCCTTCCTCGCCGGGCTCGTCGTCTCCGGCTCCGAGTTCCGGCACCAGGCGCTGTCCGACCTCATCCCGCTGCGCGAGGTGCTGACCAGCCTCTTCTTCGTCTCCGTCGGCATGCTGCTCGATCCGCGCGGGGTCGGCGCCGACGCGGTGTCGGTGCTCGGCCTGCTCGCCGTCATCCTGGTGGGCAAGTTCGTCGTCGTCTTCCTGGTCGGGACCGCGATGCGGATGTCGGCGCAGGTAAACGCCATCGCCGCGCTCGCGCTCTGCCAGGTGGGGGAGTTCTCCTTCGTGCTGCTGCGCGCCGCCGAGGGCCGGGAGCTGCTGCCGCCGGCGCTCGCCTCGAGGTTCCTGGCGGTGGCGATCCTGTCGATGCTGGTGACGCCGCTGGCGCTCGCGGCGGGGCCGCGGCTCGCCGCCGGCGCCGGCCGGCTGCGCCTGCTGCGGCGGCTGCTCGGGGTGCCCACCGCCTTCGACGCCGGCGCCGAGCGGCAGGCGCGCGCCGATCACGTGCTGATCGCCGGCTACGGCGTGGCCGGGCGCGAGCTGGCGCGGGCGCTGCGCGATCTCTCCGTGCCCTACGTCGTCGTCGATCTCAACCCGGACCTGGTGCGGCGGGCGCGCCAGGCCGGCGAGCCCGTGTACTTCGGCGACGTCACCAGCGTGGACGTGCTGAGGCACCTGGGCGCCGCCCGCGCCCGCGAGGTGGTGCTGGTGATCGACGACCCCAGCGCCGCGGCGCGGGCGATCTCGGCGGTGCGGCAGGTGGCGCCGGAGGTGCATCTCATCGTGCGCGCCCCCTTCGTCGAGGACGTCGAGCGGCTGGAGGCGGTGGGCGCGACGCAGGTGGTGCCGGCGGAGCTCGAGGCGGCGGTCGAGGTGGCCACCCACGTCCTCGGCCGCCACGGCGCCCGACCCGAAGACATCGAGGCGGAGCGGGCCCGCATCCGCACTCGCCGCCGCGAGGACGAGGTCTGAGGCGATGGAGATCTACCTCGTCCTCGGTCTGCTCGTCGCCGCGATCGTGCTGTTCGCGATCGAGCGCCTGCCGGTCGACGTCGTGTCGCTCGTCATCCTGGCCGTCCTGCTCGTCACCGGCGTGCTCAGCCCGAAAGCGGCCTTCAGCGGCTTCAGCAGCGACGCGGTGATCGCCATCGGCGGCCTCTTCGTGCTGACCGCCGCGCTCCGCCGCACGGGGGCCGTGGAGCGCCTCGGCCACTGGGTCCGGCGCCGGGCCGGAGACGATCCGCGCCGCGCCCTGCTGCTCGTCCTGCCGCTGGTGGCCGTCTCCTCGGCGTTCATGAACAACACCACCTGTACTGCGATCTTCCTGCCGTTCGCGCTCGCCCTCGCCCGGCACACGAAGGTGGCGCCGTCGAAGCTGCTGATGCCGGTCGCCTTCGCCTCCATCCTGGGCGGGTCGCTCACCCTGGTCGGGACCTCGACGAACGTCATCGTGGCCGAGCTGCTGCCGGCCTACGGCCAGACGGAGCTGGGGATGTTCGAGCTCCTGCCGGTGGCGCTGCCGGTGGCCGTCTGCGGCCTCGTCTACCTGGCGCTGGCCTCCGATCGGCTGCTGCCCGAGCGCGGCGGCGGGCCGGTGGAGGAGAGCTACGCCCTGAGCGAGTACCTGACCGAGCTCGACCTGCCGGCGGGCTCGCCCCTGGTCGGCGAGACCGTGGCCGGGGCCGACCTGCGCGGCCGTTGGGGGCTCAACCTGGTGGCGGTCGGGCGCGGCGGGTCGGCGCTCGAGCCGGCCCCCGAGCTGACGCTGGAGGCGGGGGACGTGCTGGTGCTCGAGGGGCCGGCCGACGCGGTCTGGGCGCTGCGCCGGGAGTCGGCGCTGGCGCTCCACCACGGCCCCGACCCCATGGAGGCGGCCGTCGCCGGCCGCGATCTGCGGCTGGCCGAGGTCGTCGTCCCGCCGCGCTCGGACGCGGTCGGCCGCACCCTGAGCGAGATCGATTTCCGGCGCCGGTTCCGCGCCAACGTGATCGCCATCGCCCGCAGCGGCGAGCTGGAGACCGCGCGCCTCGCCGACGCCCGGCTGCGCGGCGGCGACCTGCTCCTGGTGGTGGCGCCGGTGGAC
>JBFJMD010000093.1:0-7884 GCA_041634115.1 Thermoanaerobaculia bacterium
AGGCGAAGGACTCGAGGCTCCCCGGGTGGTGGCCGAAGTAGAAGGCGACGACCGCGCCCAGCGCCGCGATCTGGGCGAGCGCCAGGTCCACGAAGATGACCTTGCGCAGCAGGACGTGGAGCCCCAGGTAGCCGAGGATCCCGACGAGCACGAGGCAGGCCGCGAAGGGCGGGGCGAGAAACCTGAGGACGTCGAGCATGGCGCGATCTCCTTGCCGGCCGGGCTAGCCGAAGGCGGCGGCGAGCCCGTCCACCCAGAGGTCGACGAGCGCGAAGTAGTCCGCCGGCCCTTCTCCGCCCGGGCCCAGCGGCACCCGCACCGCGCGGCAGCCAGTGCGCTCGGCGATCGTGTTGACCTGCTGCTCGCTGAAGTAGTTGGCCGCCAGAATCACCCGGATCCCCTCGCGCTCGATCTTCGCGATCAGGTCGTGGACGTGCCGGGCGGAGGGCGGGATGCCCGGCTTGGGCTCCACGTAGCCCGCTTCGACGAGGCCGAAGGTCTGGGTGAAGTAGATCCAGTTCTTGTGGTAGGTGACGATCTCCCTGCCGCGAAACGCCATGCCCTTGCCGAGCCAGCCGCCGAGGCGCTCGACCAGCGGCCGCCCCTGGTAGCTCTGCGACTCGAGGAACGGGATCAGGCGGTCCTGGCGCAGCAGCGGGTCGAGGGTCTGGGAAGGCAGCACCTCCAGCAGCTCGCGGCCGTAGAGCGCCTCGTCGAGGCGGCGGTTGAAGGCCTCCAGGTTGCGCTCGTAGGCGGAGCGCCCGGCGGGGTCGATCCGCGCCAGGCCGGCGGCGATGTTGCCGGCCACGATCTTGGCGTTGAGCGGGCCGGTGAAGACGTGCGGGTTGCCGTAGATGTGGACGTCGCCGGCGGAGCGGTCGGCGGCCGCCGGCACGTCCAGGAGCGGCACCCCCTGGCTGGCGGCGACGAAGCCGGGCTGTCCGTCGCGAATGGCGCGGTTTCCCGACTTGTCGACCAGGACCGGCGCCCAGAGCTCCAGGTCGAGGCCGGTGGTGACGAAGAGGTCGGCGCTCCTGAGCATCAGGGCGAACGAGGGCTTGGGCTTGACGAAGTGGGCGTCCTCGTCGCCGCGCGAGATGGACGCCGCCTCTACCCGGCCGCCGCCGACGAACTGGGCGATCGAGGCGTAGGCGGGCAGGGTCGTCACCACCTTGACCGGCGCCGCGACGGCGGCGACGGGGAGAGCGGCCCAGGCGAGGGCGAGGGCGAGGGAGAGCGCGAGCGCGAGCGGGGTTCTCATGGCGGGGCTCCGGATCAGTAGGTCTCGTGCTTGTGGGGGCCGGCGGCCCAGGTGAGCTGCAGGGAGAAGCGGTTGGCCTCCTGGTCGGTGAGGTCGTCTCGCAGCAGCGAGTACTCGGCCCGCAGCCGCACGAACTCGCTCTGCCAGAAGGTGAGATAGGGGGAGAGCCCCCAGAGGACGCGCTCCGGCTCGAGCGGGTCCTCCGCGCGGTCGAGGCGCACCCCGGCGTACAGGTTTCGTCGGAGCAGGCCCTCGAGGTAGGTGTAGGCGCCCCAGGCCTCCCGGCGGGTCCCGGTCTCGTCGTCGCGCTGCGAGAGCAGCAGCTCAGACCGCCAGGTGACCTCCCGGTACTTGGCGCGCCGCGGCGGCCGCCACTGATAGGTGAAGTCGGTCCCCCAGACGCGGCTGTCGCCGCCGGCCGCGGTCTCGCCGGCGATGCCCGAGAGCCCCCACTCGAAGTAGGCGGCGCTGGAAAGGTCCCAGTAGCTCTTGATTCGGGCGAGCACCGCCAGGTCTTCGAACGACTCGCCGCCGAAGGCCTCCTCGTTCTCGCCGTCGGTCACCTGGAGCACGACCTCGTTGGCCGTGGCCCACGGCTTCGCGGGCAGCCAGGCGAGCGAGACGCCGGTCTGCGCCAGCCCCTCCTCGCCGAAGATCGCCCGGTAGACGAGCGGGTAGTCGGTCTGCGGCAGCGCGTGCAGGTGCTGGCGATTGAGCGGCCCGAACTGCTGGCGGAACTTGCCGGCGGCCAGCTCGAGGCCGCCCGGCAGCGAGCTGTAGACGACGTAGCCCTCTTCGATCTCGACCCCCTCCCCGCCGAATGCGATGGTCCAGCGGGTGCGCGAAAAGGGGTCGAGGGCGCTCTGCAGGTCGAGCTCGAACTCTTCCGTCCGGAACTCCTCGCGGTCGGCGTCGGAAGCCTGGCCGACGAAGATGCCGGTGAAGGAGATCTCGGGATTGAGGCGGTTCAGGTTGCGCTCGCGCCCGGTGACCGGCGGCGCCGGGGCCTGCGGAATCTCGATCTCGGCGGCGGGCTCGACGCCGGCCGCCGCCGCGCGGGCGGCGGCGCGAAGCGATTCCAGCTCGTCCTCGGCCGGTGGCGGGAGCGGCTCTTTCCGCGCCGCGCCGGGCGCCGCCTCCGCCTCGAGCGCGGCGAGCCGCACCTCGAGCGCCGCCAGGCGGGCGTCGTACTCTTTCTTCAGGGCCGCGATCTCGGCCCGGATCTCGGCCAGCGAGCCGGCCTCGGGCCTGCCCGCGGCGGCAGCCTGGGCGCGCGCGGCATCCGCCGCGGCGGGCGCGGCGGCGGCCAGCAGCACGGCCGCCGCGAGCCCGAGCGACCGGACCGGCGCCGGCACGCGGTTCTTCTTTCGAGCCATCTTTTCTTTTCTCCTCCTGTCGTCAGGGCCGGCGGGGAGGCCGGCCACCCGGGAGTCCTCCCGCGCAGGGGGCGGGAGGCGCTCGGCGATGCGGGGCGCTGGATCAGGAGAGAGGCGGCGCGCGAGACAGGCCGAGGCGGCCGGGAGGCGGGACCGGGGCGGAGCGCGGGCCGAGCGCCGCTCCCCTGCTCGATGTCGGCGCCGCCGGGGCGAGCGGGCGGGCCAGCGCGTCGGCCACCGTCTGCGAGTGGAGGGCGCAGGCGGGGCAGCGCGGGATCTGCACGAGCTCGGAGCGCTCGAGGTGCGCCGCGGCGTTGCCGTGGACGGCGTCGACCGCGATCTCGGTCGGCGGCGTCAGCACCGAGTGCTTCGGGGGCCCGGAGTGGAGCTCGAGCGCGCCGAGGCCGAGCACCAGTCCCAGGCCCGCGGCGAAGAGCCGCGTCGGCAGAGTCCGGTTCGGACGGGCGCGAGGGGTCGCTGACATCGACTGTTCAGCCTATCAAACCAGCGAGGACCGCCGCGTCGGCGGGCGGCGGTGACGCCCTCGGCAGTGCAAGAGCCGTTCCATGGCCGGCGCCGACGGATGAGAGAATCGGGCCGAGATGGGCGAGCCGGAGCGAGCGCCGAGCCTGGAGGCGATCTGGATCAAGCGCGCCCGGCGCGGCCCGATGGACGCGCGCGAGCGGACGCGGGCGATCGCCGGCCGGGGTCTCGACGGCAACGCCGACCAGGGCGGCAGGCGCCAGGTGACCATCCTCTCGGCCGACAGCTGGGAAGACGTGCGCCGCGAGCTCGGGGCCGACGTCGATCCGCGTCTGCGGCGGGCCAACCTCTTCGTGCGCGGCGTCGAGCTCGCCGGCAGCCGCGGCCGCGTGCTCCGGGTCGGCTCCTGCCGCATCCTCGTCCGCGGCGAGACCCGGCCCTGCAACCTGATGGAGGAGTCGCATCCGGGCCTGCAGCGCGCCCTCGAGCCGCGCTGGCGCGGCGGCGTCTACGGCGAGCTCCTCGACGACGGAGACCTCGCGGTGGGCGATCCCGTTTCCTGGGTCGAGGGGCCCGAGCCCGGCTCGAGCCCATGAAGAGGGGGGACGCCCGGCCGGCCCAGCGCGTCGTCTACGGCATCGACGACCGGCCGCCGCTCGCCGAGGCGGTGCCGCTCGGCGTCCAGCACGTGGTGGCGATGCTGCTCGGCAACATCACGCCGCCGCTGCTGGTCGCCGGCGCCCTCGGCCTGGCCACCGGCCAGACCGCGCTGCTGCTGCAGATGGTGCTGGCGATGGCCGGGATCGCCACCGTGGTCCAGTCCTACCCGTTGGGCCCGGTCGGCGGGCGGATCCCGGTGGTCATGGGCACCAGCATCGCGTTCGTCGGCGCCATCATCGGCGTCGGCAGCGGCTACGGGCTGGCGGCGGTCTTCGGCGCGTGCCTGGTGGCCTCGCTGGTCGAGGTCGCGCTCGGCTTCTCCATTTTCCGGCTGCGCCACCTCTTCCCGCCGCTGGTCAACGCGATCGTGGTGATGCTCATCGGCCTGACGCTGATCCCGGTCGGAATGGACTACGCCGCCGGCGGCAGGGGCGCCGCAGACTACGGCTCGGCGGCGAACCTCGGCATCGCCGCCACGGTCTTCCTGGTCACGCTCCTTCTCAACCAGTTCTCGCGGGGGTTCCTGAGCTACGGCAGCATGCTCGTCGGGGTCGTCGTCGGCTATGGGGTGGCGTTCGCGGCGGGGGCGGTCGACCTCGCCGGGGTGGCGGCCGCGGACTGGTTCGCGCTGCCGCGGCCGCTCGCCTTCGGCATGGAGTTCCACGCCACGCCCATCCTGCTGATGGGCTTCGTCTACGTCATCAGCACGATGGAGACGATCGGCGACATCTCCGGCACCCTCGCCGCGGTGGGGCGCGAGCCGACCACCCGCGAGCTCTCGGGCGGCCTGGTGGCGGACGGGGTGATGAGCGGGCTGGCGGCGATCTTCTCCGCCTTCCCCAACACCTCCTACTCGCAGAACGTCGGCCTGGTCAACTTCACCGGCGTCGCGAGCCGCCACGTCACCGCGATCGGCGGCCTGTTCCTCGTCGCCCTCGGCCTGGTGCCGAAAGTGGGCGCGCTCTTCGCCACCATCCCGGCCGCGGTCATCGGCGGCGGCGGCCTCATCATGTTCGCGATGATCTTCGCCAGCGGCGCCGCGATCTTCCACCGCGGCGTCGAGCTCTCGCGCCGCAACCTGGTGATCCTGGCCGTGGCCGTCGGCCTGGGGCTGGGGGTGGAGCTGCGGCCGGAGGTCCTCGCCCACCTGCCGGAGACCGCCCGTACCCTCTTCGGCTCGGGGCTCATCACCGGCGGCCTGACCGGCCTGATCCTGAACCTGGCGCTACCCGAAGCAGCTACTCCGCGAGAGGCTTCCAGAGGCCGATGATCGTCCCTTCGGGGTCGGAGAGCCAGGCGAAGTGGCCGGAGTCGGGCACCTCGGTCGGCGGCACCACGGTCTTGCCGCCGAGCGACTCGGCCTTCTCCAGGGTCGCGGCGAGGTCGTCGACCTGGGCGTAGACGGTGACGTAGTTGTGGGGCTCGTGGCCGAGGGCGGTGATGTGACCCTGGATGCCGGTCTCGGAGCCGGTGGAGATCATCTCGGCGGGGCCCATCTTCTCGGTCGCCCAGCCGAAGAGCCCGGTGTAGAAGTCCCGGGTCTTGTCAGAATCCCTGCAGCCGATCTCGAAGTGGACGACGGGATTGCCCATGGCCGACCTCCTTTCGGAGGCCCGATCATACCGGGCGGGTCGGGCGGACCGAATCGCGCGGTGGCGGAGGGCGCGAATGAAGCGTGGATGGGGCGGAACTCGAGCGCAATTCGCCGCCGGCTCGGGGCTGCCGCGCTCAGCCCGCTTCGAACAGCCCGGGCAGCTCGGGCTTCACCACCTTCCCCAGCGGGTTCCTGGGGAGGGCTTCGACGACGGCCAGGCGGCTCGGCAGCTTGTAGGCCGCGAGCCGCTCGCGCCCCCACGAGCGCAGCTCCTCGAGACCCAGGGCGGCCCCCGGCGCCAGCTCGACGGCCGCGGCGACCCGCTCCCCCCACTCGGGGTCGGGCAGGCCGATCACCGCGCACTCCGCCACCGCCGGGTGGCCGCGCAGCGCTTCCTCGATCTCCAGCGCCGAGACCTTGTAGCCGCCGGTCTTGATGATGTCGATCGAGCTGCGGCCCAGGATGCGGTACGAGCCCTCTTCCACGACCGCCACGTCCCCCGTCCGGAACCAGCCGTCGCGAAAGGCCGCGGCCGTCTCCTCTGGCCGCCGCCAGTACTCCAGGAAGACGCCGGGGCCGCGGACCTCGATCTCGCCCGGCTCGGAGTCGCCGACCGGGCCGCCGTCCTCGCCCACCCGGCGCACCTCGACCCCCGGCAGCGGCGTTCCGACGTGGCCGGGCACCCGCGGCCCTGCGAGCGGATTGGAGAGCGCCATTCCGATCTCGGTCATGCCGTAGCGCTCGAGCAGCGTGTGGCCGCTCACCTCGCGCCAGCGCTCGAGCAGGCTCGCCGGCAGCGCCGCCGAGCCCGAGACCATCAGGCGCATCCGCCGGCACGCGGCCGTGAGCTCCCGGCGGCGCTCGCCCCCGGCCCGCTCCCAGGCGGCGACGAGCCGGGCGTAGATCGTCGGCACCGCCATGAAGAGGGTGAGGCGGCCCGCGGCGATGCGCTGCCAGGCGTCGTCGGCGTCGAAGCGCGGCGCCATCTCGCAGGTCGCGCCGCTCCACAGCGCGCAGCAGAGCACGTTGACGATCCCGTGGACGTGGTGCAGCGGCAAGACCAGGAGGATGCGGTCGTTGCGGCTCCAGTCCCAGGCCGCGACCAGGCTCTCGATCTGCGCCCGCAGGTTCGCGTGCGTGGTCACCGCCCCCTTCGGCTTGCCGGTGGTGCCGCTGGTGTAGACGATCATGGCGCGCCGGCCGGGGTCGACGTCCGGCAGCGGCGAGAGCGGCGCCCGCGGGCGGGCCGCGGCGGGCGCCGCCGTCAGCAGCTCGCCGGTGGTGGCCAGGCGGAGGCCGCGCTCCTCGGCGATCGGCCGCAGCCGCTCGGCCAGCTCCCGCGAGGCGACGAGCACCTCGGCGTCGGCGTCGGCGATCGTGTGCTCCAGCTCCGGTCGGGGGTGCGAGAGACAGAGCGGCACGGCGACGCCGCCGGCCCGCCAGGCCCCCCACTGGACGGCGACGTGGGCGAGGGAGGGCGGCACCAGGAAGGCGACGCGGGCGCCGTCGAGATCGGCGCGGCCGTCGAGGAGCGCCGCGGCGGCGCGCTCCGAGGCGTCGAGCAGCTCGCCGTAGGTCCACTCGCCGTCTTCGCCCGCCAGCGCCGGGCGAGCCCGGTGCACGGACGCCCGCTCGATCAGCGGCAGCGCCATCTCAGCTCCGCGGCCCGCTGCGGGCGATCTCTCGCAGCTCGGCCGGCCGCGTGCCGGCGCCGAGCGGCACGACCCGGCGGGCGACGATCTCGAGGTCCGGTCGCTCGCCGCGCCGGATCGCCGCCGCCACCAGGTGATGCTCGCCGGCGCGGAAGAGGGCGAGCTGCCAATCGGCCTCGCGGTCGCCCAGCTCGGGGTCGAAGGCGACCCGCACGCAGCCCGGCTCGGGAAAGCTGAAGGCGAAGCGCTTGAGCGGCAGCGCCAGCCCCATCCCGCGGGCCTTGATGTAGGCCTCCTTGAGCGTCCAGTAGGAGAAGAAGCGCTCGGCGAGCCCGGCGTCGGGAGCTGCGGCCACCGCCGCCGCCTCGCTCGGGGCGAAGCTGTGCTCGGCGAGCCGCCGCTCGCGCACCTCGCGCCTCGTGCTCTCCACGTCGACGCCGACCTCGAGGCCGAGGGTCACCAGGCAGGCGACGAGCCCCGCGGTGTGCGACAGGTTGAAGGTGAGCGGCGGGATCCCGGCCGGGCCGCAGATCTCGGGCCGGCCGTGCGGCCCGAATTCGAAGCGCCAGTCGCGAGGATCCACGTCGGCGTAGCGGGAGAGCGTGGTGCGGACGAGCGCCCGCCCGGTGAGGAAGAGCCGCCGCGCGCGGTCCACCCGGTAGCGGTCGTGCTGGGCTCGCTCCTCCGGGGAGAGCAGCCCTCGCCAGGCGCCCAGCAGCTCCGGCTCGAGCGCGGCGTCGGGTCGGGCGAGCCAGAGGTGCGCCTCGCGCTCGAGCGCCGCCCGGCGGGCCGGCGGCGTGGACGGCGGTGCCGCGGGCGCCGTCCCGGACGGCGGATCGGCCGGCCCGCTCACCGCCG
>JBFJMD010000094.1:0-7855 GCA_041634115.1 Thermoanaerobaculia bacterium
CAGATGCCTGGAGATCACCAACCGCTGCATCTCGCTCGTGCCCTCGTAGATCGGCAGCACGCGCACGTCGCGGTAGAGGCGGGAGATCTCGTAGTCGTCGCTGAAGCCGTTGCCGCCGTGGATCTGCAGCGACTCGTAGCAGGCTCGGTTGGCCGCCTCGCTGGCGAAGAGCTTGGCCTCTGACGCCAGGCGGCCGCCGTCGGCGTCGCCCTCGCCGAGCGCCGCGCAGTCGGTAGGCATTCACCAGCGGGCGCTCGAGCTGGCGGTCGACTACGCCCGCGACCGGGTCCAATTCGGGGTGCCGATCGCCCGCCACCAGGCGATCCGGTTCCAGATCGCCGAGATGGCGACCCGGCTCGAGGCGGCGCGCCTGCTCACCCGGCAGGCGGCGCTCGAAGAGGCCGGCCCGCGCGCCGGCCGGCTCGCCTCGGAGGCGAAGCTCTTCGCCTCGGAGGCCGCCAATCTCGCCTGCTATCAGGCCCTGCAGATCCACGGCGGCAACGGCTTCAGCGACGAGTACGAGATCTCGCGGCTCTACCGGGACGTGCGGGTCACCTCGATCTACGAGGGCACCAGCGAGATGCAGCGCTGGGTCATCGCGCGCCACCTGCTGCTCGAGAACCCGACGGACCGCGGCTGAGGGCCGGATCGGCCGGGCGGTCGTATATGATCGGGGCGCGACCGCACCGGTCGCCGCGGGAAGATCGCGCCCGACTCCCCGGAAGGAGCCTCCCATGACCGTCAAAGACCCACCGCGCGCAGCCGACCGGCCCGAGCCCGCCGCGGACGCCCCCCGGCCGGTCTACCGGCGGGAGGCGCAGGAGGAGATGGCCGCCGCGCGCGGGCGCTGGGAGGAGGCCCGCGACGCGGCGATCGAGAAGCGCCCGCTGCGCCAGGGCGACTTCACCACGGTCTCGGGCATGGAGGTGCCGCATCTGGTCACGCCGGAGCAGGTGGCCGACGTCGATCCGCTGCGCGACCTCGGGGTGCCGGGCGAGTTTCCGTACACCCGCGGCATCCACCCGACCGGCTATCGCGGCAAGCTCTGGACCATGCGCCAGTTCGCGGGCTTCGGCACCGCCGCGGACTCCAACAAGCGGTTCAAGTACCTGCTCGAGCAGGGGCAGACCGGACTCTCCGTCGCCTTCCACCTGCCGACCCTCTACGGCTACGACTCCGACCACGAGATGGCCTCCGGCGAGGTGGGAAAGTGCGGCGTCGCCATCGACACCCTCGCCGACATGGAGGTGCTCTTCGAGGGTATCCCGCTGGGCGAGGTGACGACCTCGATGACCATCAACTCCACCGCGCCGATCCTCTTCGCGATGTATCTCGCGGTAGCGGAGCAGCAGGGGGTGGACGTCCGGGCCAAGGTGAGCGGCACGCTGCAGAACGACATCCTCAAGGAGTACATCGCGCAGAAGGAGTACATCTTCCCGCCGCGGCCTTCGATGCGATTGATCACCGACCAGTTCGCCTTCGCCGCCGCCGAGGTGCCGCGCTGGAACACGATCTCGATCTCCGGCTACCACATCCGCGAGGCCGGCTCGACGGCGCTCCAGGAGCTGGCGTTCACCCTGCGCGACGGCATGGAGTACGTCGAGTACGGCGTCGAGGCCGGCCTCGACGTGGACGACTTCGCGCCCCGGCTGTCGTTCTTCTTCAACAGCCACAACGACTTCTTCGAGGAGATCGCCAAGTACCGGGCGGCGCGGCGGCTCTGGGCGCAGGTGATGCGCGACCGCTACGGGGCCCGCAACCCGCGCTCCTGGATGCTGCGCTTCCACACCCAGACCGCGGGCTGCTCGCTCACCGCCCAGCAGCCGCTGGTCAACGTCGTGCGCACGACGGTGCAGGCGCTGGCGGCGGTCCTCGGCGGCACCCAGTCGCTGCACACCAACGCCCTCGACGAGACCCTGGCGCTGCCCACCGAGGAGGCGGCGCGGATCGCGCTGCGCACCCAGCAGGTGCTGGCCCACGAGTCCGGGGTGGCCAACACGATCGACCCCCTCGGCGGCAGCTGGCTCGTCGAGGAGATGACCCGCCGCATGGTGGAAGGCGCCGAAGACTACTTCCGCCGCATCGACGACTTCGGCGGCATGGTCGAGGCCATCGAGGCCGGCTTCCCGCAGCGCGAGATCATGGAGGCCGCCTACGCCTACCAGCGCTCGCTGGAGGAGCGCGAGAAGCTGATGGTCGGCGTCAACGCCTTCGAGCGCGAGGACGAGCCGCCGATCGAGATCCTGCAGATCCCGGACGAGCTGGCCGGCGAGCAGGTCGCCGGGCTCGAGCGGGTGCGGTCGCGGCGCGACGCGGGGGCGGCCCGGCGCGCGCTGGAGCGGCTGAAGAGCGGCGCCGCCGGCGACGACAACACGATGCCGCTGATCCTCGAATGCGTGAAGGCGTACTGCTCGGTGGGCGAGATCAGCGACGCCCTCCGCGACGTCTTCGGCACCTACGAAGAGCCCGCAGTCTTCTGAGCTGGGCGCCGCGCGGACTTCCGCCGCGGCTGCTAGAATCCGCCCGATGAGCGGCAAACGGCATCGCATCCTGATCGCCAAGCCGGGCCTCGACGGCCACGACCGGGGCGCCAAGGTGGTGGCGCGGGCGCTGCGCGACGAGGGCTTCGAGGTCATCTACACCGGCCTGCGGCAGACGCCGGAGCAGATCGCCGCGGCGGCCATCCAGGAGGACGTGGCGGCGGTCGGGCTGTCGATCCTCTCCGGCGCCCACAACGTACTGCTGCCGGAAGTGACGCGGCTCCTGCGCGAGCAGGGCGGCGAGGACATCCTGGTCTTCGCCGGCGGCATCATCCCCGACAAGGACATCGAGGGCTTGAAGGGGGCGGGGATCGACGAGGTGTTCCTCCCCGGCGCCTCGACCCGCGCCATCATCGAATACCTGAGCTCCCGCCTGGGGGCGACGGCGCCGGTCGGCGCGTGAGCCGCGACCGCGAACGGGACCGCCTGGAGGCACGATGAGCAAGACCATTCTGCTGGCCGACGACAGCGTGACGATCCAGAAGGTGGTGGAGCTCACCTTCCTGGAAGAGGACTACGAGGTCATCACCGTCGGGGACGGCGACGAGGCGCTCGCCCGGTTCTCCGAGGCGAAGCCCGACCTCGTCATCGCCGACGTCCACATGCCCGGCGCCGACGGCTACGAGGTCTGCAGGCGGGTCAAGGAGAAGGCGCCCGACCTGCCTGTGCTGCTGCTGGTCGGCACCTTCGAGGCCTTCGACGCCGCCGAGGCGGACCGCAGCGGCGCCGACCGGCATCTGAAGAAGCCCTTCGAGTCCCGCGACCTCCAGCGCCTGGCCGAGGAGCTGATCGGCGTCGCGGCCCAGGCCGCGGCGGCCCCGCCGCCCGCCCCGGCGACCGCGGTCGAGGCGCCGCGCGCCGCGGAGGCCGAGCCGGCGCCCGCCGCCGCCGCGGCCCCGGCCGGCGGCGCCATCTCCGACGAGGACGTCGAGCGGATCGCCCGCCGGGTGGCCGAGATCCTCGGCGACCGCGCCGTCCGCGACGTGGCCTGGGAGGTGATTCCCGATCTCGCCGAGGTCGTCATCAAGGACCGTCTCCGCGAACTGGAGGGCCAGGTCGACTAGCCCGCCGGCCGAGGAGCCGTTCGAGCGCTTCGCGCGCGACCTCGTCGCCGGCTGGCCCCTCGCGGGCTGGAGCCTGGCGGCGCTCGAGCGGACCGACTCGACCAACGCCCTCGCCCGGCGGCTGGTGGCCGCCTTCGACCCCGCCGACGCCCCGCCCCCGACGGCCCTCGTCGCCTGGGAGCAGACCCGCGGCCGCGGGCGCCTCGGCCGGCCGTGGTCGAGCGCCGCCGGCGGCGGCGTCTGGGCCTCGCTTCTGGTGCCGCGGCCCGAGCCCGAGCGGGCGAGCCGCCTTCCGCTGGTGGCGGCGGCGGCGCTCTGCCGCGCGGTGGACCGCTTCGCCGGGCCGCCCTGCCGCCTGAAGTGGCCGAACGACCTGCTGGTGGGGGGAAAGAAGATCGGCGGCCTGCTGGTCGAGGCGGTCTCCGGCGGCGGCGGGCGGCCGCGGGCGGCGGTCCTCGGGATCGGCGTCAACTATCGACGCCCCGGAGGCGGCGAGGGGGCGGCCACCGGTCTCGTCGCCGAGTGCGCCCGGCCGCCGGACCTCGCCGGCTTCGCGATCGAGCTGCTCCGGGCCGTCGTCGAGGACCTGCCGCGAACCGCCGACCCCGAGGCGGCGGTCGAGGGTTACCGGCGCCTCTCGGTCCATCGCCCCGGCGATCTGCTGCGCTGCCGGGTCGGCGAGCGGCGGGTCGAGGGCCGCTTCGCCGGCTTCGACCCGCGCGGCTTCCTGCGCCTCGAGGGGTGGCAGGGCGAGGTGCTGCTGGCGTCGGCGGATCTCGTCGAAGCCGCCGCCGCCGGCGAGCTGGCCGGGGCCGTGCCCGACGAGCGGGGCTGAGTCGTGTCTAACGCGGGAGCCGAGCCGGGCGAGAGCCACGCCTACTTTCGCGCCATCGAGGAGACGTTCATCCGACTGCGCGGCTCGCCGCTGCTCCTGTCGCCGGCCGACTGGCAGATCGCCCGCGGCTGGCACGAGCGGGGCATCCCGCTCGACTTCGTCTGCCGGGCGCTCGAGACGTTCTTCGAGGCGCGGCGGGAGCGCGGCGTCGAGAGCCGGGTGCGGAGCCTGCGCTACTGCGCGCCGGCGGTGGAGGAGGCCTGGCGGGAGGTGAGCGAGCTCACCGCCGCCGGCCGCCGCGTCGAGGCGGCGCCGCTGGACGTCGCCGGACGGCTCGAGGCGCTGGCCCGGGCGCTGCCCGAACCCGCCGGCCTCGCCGAGCGGATCCGCGCCCTTGAGGGGGACGTGGAGTCGGTGGAGCGGGCGCTGGCGGAGCTCGACTCCGGAGTCCTCCGCGCGGCCGAGACGGCCCTCTCCGAGGCGGACCGGGCGTCCATCGCGGCGGCGGCCGAGCGCGGCCTCGCGGCGCTCGCCGAGCGCCTGACCGACGAGGAGATCGAGATCCAGCGCCAGCGGCTGCGCCGCCAGGCGCTGCGCCGGCGACTGGGACTGCCGGTCCTCTCGCTGTTCTCGCCCGAAGCCCGGGCCGGCTGAGCGAGACGCCGCGCCGATCTCGTCCAGCAGGGCGTGGGGGGCGCCCGATCCCCGATCCTCGCGCCGGTCGCGGCGCTCGTCCTGGGGACCAGCCTGGCCCTCCCGGCGACCCGGACCTCGGTGCCGGCCGCCGGAGGCCTGGCGATCCTCGGCGCCGCGCTCGGCGGCCCGGCCGGCCGCGCGACCGGCCTCTTCGCCGCGGGCCTCCTCGGGGTCTGGCTGCGACCGGAGCGCTTCCGCCCGCCGGCCGGGTTCCCGGAGCCCGGCCGGCCGGTCACGGTCACCGCGGAGCTGGGCGGTGGCTGGCGGCGGGAGAGCTTCGGCTGGTCGGCGCCCATCGAGGCGCGGCGGCTGCGCCAGGGCTTGCGGGTCGAGCGCTGGCGGCGCCGCGTCTACGTCTCCCTCCCGGGGGAGGCGCGCCCGGCGGAGGCGCTCTCGCTGCGGCTCACCGGATACCTGAGCCGCGCCCCCGGCTACGCCAACGGCGGCGAGCCCCGGGCCGGCCCCTGGCGGCTGCGGGTCAAGAGCCGGCGCTTCGCCTCCCCGGCGGGCGGCGGAGGCCCGCTGCGGGAGCTCTCGCGCGCTCTGCGCCGGCGCCTGGAGGGGGTCTTCGCGCGCGCGGGCGGCGGGCCGGTCGACGCGCCCGGGCCGGCCGCGGCGACCGAGAGAGCCGGTCCGGGACTGGCCCGGGCCCTGGTCCTGGGAGACGCGCGGGCGGTCCCGGTCGTCGTCCGGCGCGGCCTCCGGCGGGCGGGGCTGGCCCACCTGCTCGCGGTCTCCGGACTCCACGTCGGGCTTCTCGCGGCGGCGGGCCTGCTGGCGGGGCGGCGCCTGCCCGCGGCCTGGCGGCTGCTGCCGGTGGCCTTCGCTTGCGGCGTCTACCTGCTCGTGGTCGGGCCCCGCCCCGCCATCCTCCGGGCCTCGCTGATGGCCCTGCTCGCGGCGGCCGCGCTGCTGCTCGAGCGGCGCGCCCCCGGCCCCCACGCGCTGACCCTGACGATCGGCGTGCTCGTCGCGCTCGACCCCGGCGCGGTCCGGGACCTCTCCTTCCTGCTCACCGCATCGGCCACCGCCGGCATCGTCGTTCTCGCGCCGGCCCTCGTCGGGAGCTGGAGCCGGCTGCCTCCCGTTCTGGCGCGGCCGCTCGCGGCGACGGTCGGCGCCCAGCTCTGCGCGCTGCCGTTCGCCGCCCCCGCCTTCCACCTGCTCTCGCCCTTCGCCCCCCTGGCCAACCTCTTCGCGGTGCCCTGGACCGGCTTCTGCCTGCTGGCCGGCTTCGCCTGGACCGCGCTCGCCGCGACGAGCGCCGCCGCCGGCCGGCGCGCGCTGCCGCTCCTCGATCTCGCCGCCGCCCCCTTCGAGGCGCTCTCGGCGCTGCCCCCCGGCCCGCTCTTGACCCTGCCCGTGGCCCTCTCCGGCGCCGGCGCGGCCGCGCTCGCCGCGGCCCTGGCGGCCGGCCTCCTGTGGCCGCGGCGGGGCGGCCCCGCGGTGCTGCTCCCGATCGCCCTGCTCGGGTTGCTCGCCCGGCTCCCGGCGCCGCCGCCGGCCGGACGCACCGGACCGCGGCCGGCGCGGCCCGCCCCCGAGCTGGTCCTCCTCGACGTCGGCCAGGGGGACGCGCTGCTCCTGCGCGACGGCGCCTCGGCTGCGCTGGTGGACGGCGGCGGCTGGCGGCAGGCCGACTTCGGCGGCCGGGTGCTGCTGCCGGCGCTCGCCCGCCTCGGGGTCCGGCGCCTGGAGGCGGTCGTCCTGACCCACCCCGACCTCGACCACTGCGGCGGGCTAGTGGACATCGCCGGCTACCTGCCGGTCGGCGAAGTCTGGACCGCTCCCGGGTGGGGGGACGAGCCCTGCGCGCGCGACCTGCTGGCGCTGCCCGCGGTCGGCCTGCGCACCTTCTGGCGCGGCGAGTCCGCGGCCCTCGGACGCTGGCGGCTCGCCGCGCTCCATCCTCCGGCCGGCGACCGCTCGCAGGGCAACGACCGCTCGCTGGTGCTGCTCGCCGAGGCCGGCGGGAGGCGGTTGCTGCTGACCGGGGACCTCGAGGCGCGGGGAGAGCGGCGCCTGCTGGCGGCGGGCCTGCTTCAGCGCCGGGTGGACGTGCTGAAGGTGGCCCACCACGGCAGCCGCACCTCGACGGGCTCGGCGTTCCTCAGCGCGGTCGCGCCCCGCCTGGCGCTGATCTCGGCGGGCACCGCGAACCCTTACGGGCATCCCTCCCCGGCGGTCGTGGCGCGCCTGCGCGGCCGGGGGATCCCGGTCCTGAGGACGGACCGCTCCGGCATGGTAAAGATCGCCTTCCCCGAGAAGAGCCCGATGCGGATCGAGCTCCATGGCTGGCCTCGCTGACGGACGATGTATCGGACGGGCGCGACCCATTCGTGAGCGACCGGAATCGCCAAGCCGGACCGGGCAGAGGCCCCACCCATCTCCGAATCTCAAGAAAGCTTCCAATGGCTGCGCCCCTTCTTCCCGGGGCGCGACCTCCGCCCCCGACCACCCCCGCGGCCCCCTCTTCGCCCAACGAAGCCGCCCGCGCCCGCCGTCCGAGGAGGCGCTCCGGGTTCCGGGGAGGCCCTCTCCGGGGGGCTCTCCGCCAGCGCTCACTCGAGCCTCCGAAGGGCACCGGCGGCCGGCGCGGACGCGGAGCGCAGGCGCGAGCCCCCTGCCAAAGTCCGAGCCTGCGTTTCTCGCCGGGTGCCGTCGCGAGCGGCCGGAGGTGCCCGGAGATGTGGGGCTTGCCGACCGAGGGCACCGCAGGC
>JBFJMD010000095.1:0-7830 GCA_041634115.1 Thermoanaerobaculia bacterium
CGGTAGACGTCGGCGCCGTCGAACGCCAGGTACTCGCGCTGGCGGTTGAGCCGCTCGGGCCGCAGATCCGGGAACAGGCTGTAGTAGACCCACTCGCCGTCGAAGGAGACGAACGGATCGGTCACCGAGCCGAAGCCGGACTCGACCAGCACCTCCTCGCTGCCGTCGGGATGGAGCAGCATCAGGTCGGCCCCCGGCTCGAGCCGCGCGGGACGGAAGACCTCGGGCCAGATCGTCAGCTCCTCGTCGCCGTAGCGCGGCTGGCGCACGTAGACGATGTCGTAGTCGATCTCGCGGGCGACGCCCGCGGTCGAAGGCGGAAGCGAGGACGGCGGAGCCGAGGGCGGGGGGGCCGAGGGCGGCGGCGCCGCGGGGGCCGGTTGCGGGGCGGCGGCGGGCGGCCCTCGCTCCGCGCGGCGGGAGTAGAGGTAGACCCCGGCGACCACCAGGATCGCGAGGACGAGAATCCCGGGCAGGGCCCAGCTCTGGCGCGGGGAGGGATCCGGGGCGCTCACGGGCGCCCTCCCGAGGGCTCGGCGCTCCGCCGGACGACCGCGGCGGGAACGCCCGCCGCCAGCGCCCCGGCGGGCACCGGCTCGCGGACGACGGCCCCGGCGCCGACGATCGACCCGCGGCCGACATCCGCCATCACGATCGCCCCGGCCCCGACCCAGGCGCCGGCGCCGATCTCGACCCTGCGAAACTCCTGCGGCCGGTCGCGGAAGGGCCGTCCGCCGTCCGCCGCGCCGTGCTGGCGTCCGCCGCTCGGCACCTGGACGCCGTCGGCGAGCAGGGCGCCGTCGCCGATCTCGGCCCAGCCGATCGAGCAGCCGCGGCCCACGTAGACCCCGTCGCCGAGGCGGGCCTGCGGCTTCGAGAAGGTCGTCTGCCAGCCGATGTAGACGTCGCGGCCGCAGCCCGCGAGGACGAGCCGATAGAAGGCGCGCCGGCAATAGACGCCGCGCAGGCCGGGGATCTTCGCGATCGACTCGCTGGCGCCCGCGAGCGCCCGCGCCTCCCCGAGCAGCGCCCGCGCCAGGAGGTAGGCGCCGAGCCGCGGCGCGATCCAGAGGGCGGCGAGGAAGCCGGCCAGGCGCTTGCCGAGCTCGCCGGCGGTGCCGCGCTCGGCCGGTTCCAGCACCCGGGTCTCGGCCGGCTCCGCGGCGCCCGCGACCGGCTCGCCGGCGGCGCTCATCCGGGCTCCCGCGTCCGCCCCAGGAGGCGGCGGTAGATGGAGATCATCGAGGCCATGCGCGTGTCGAAGCCGAACGAGGCCTCCACGGTCGCTCGACCCGCGGCGCCCAGCCGCCGGGCGAGCGCCGGGTCGCCGGCCAAGCGCTCGATCGCCGCCGCCAGAGTGGCCGCCGAGCCGGGCTCGACGAGGAGGCCGTTGACCCCGTCCTCGACGAGGGCCGGCACGCCGGCCACCCGGGTCGCGACCGCCGGCACCTCGAGCGCCAGCGCCTCGAGCAGGGCGTTGGGGAGCCCTTCCCGCAGGCTGCTGACGACGAAGACGTCCAGGTCATGGTAGAAGCCGATGATATCCGAGCGGTAGCCGAGAATCGCCGCGCGGCCGGCGAGCGGCGGCCGGGCGGCGCGCTCGCGCAGGCGGGCCAGCCCGTCGCCGTCGCCGGCGATCCGCACCTCGAGGTCGTGGCCGCGCTCGATCAGCCCGGCGACCGCGTCCAGCAGCAGGTCGAAGCCCTTCTCCGCCGAGAGCCTGCCGGCGGCGCCGACGACGGTCCGGGTCGGGGGGACGCCGAGCCGCCGCCGGACCGCCTCCCGCGGCTCGCGGCGCTCGAACGTCGCGGTGTCCACGCCGTTGCGGACCAGCCGGCAGCGCTCGCGCGCCACCCCGAGCCGCAGGCACTCCCGCTCGAGGTCCTCGGAGACGCAGACCACCGCTTCGTAGCGGCGCAGCGCCCGGCGGTCGAGGGCGTAGTAGAGGGGGGTCTTCCAGGTGCGCCGCACCCAGCCGTGCACCGTCGTCACCAGCCGCATCGGGCGGCGGCGGGCGAGCAGCAGCCCGAGCACGTTGCTCTTGTAGTCGTGGCCGTGCCAGATCGCCGGCCGCCGCTCGTCGCAGATCGCCGCCAGCCGTCGCGGCACGCCGAGATCGAGGGCGCCGCGATCGTCGACCGCGAGCAGCGAGGCGCCGCGCTCGCCGGCGCGGCGCTCGACTTCGGCGAACCCGGGATCGCGGGGATGGCGCAGGAAGACGCAGAGCGCCGCGAAGCCGGCGGGCGCCAGGAAGCGGGGCGACTCGAGGATCGTCTTGTCGGGGCCGCCGCCGGCGCCGGTGACGACGCGGACGTGGAGGACGAGCGGATCGGTCGCGGCGGACGCCATCTCCGGTTCGGGCTACCCGAGCAGGACGCGCTCGAGAGCGAGCGCCTTGGCCTCCCAGGTTTCGGCCTCCAGCCGTCGCCGAGCCTCGAGCTGGGTCCCGGGCGCGCCGCCGGCGAGGTGGCCCACGACCGCCTCGGCGAAGCTCTCGGCGTCGGCGGCGACGGTGCAGGCGTCGCGCCATCCGTCGACCGCCGGTAGGGGGCTCGCGACGACCGGCTTGCCCGTCGCCAGGTACTCCTTGAGCTTGAGCGGCTGGATCGCGCGCGTCGCCGGCATGTCGGCGTAGGGCAGGATGAAGACCGCGGCCTCGCGGGCCAGCGCCGGCAGCTCGTCGTAACGGACGGGCCCGATGCGCGCGATCCGGGGCAGCCGGTCGAGACGCGGGTCGGGGTTGTTGGGCGGGCCGACGAGGACGACCGTGCCCTCGCCGAGGCGCCCGGCCAGGCGCTCCAGCCATTCGGCGTCGAGCCGGCGGTCGACGACCCCCCAGAAGACGACGAGCGGCCGCTGGAGGTCGGCGATCGCCGCCGGCGGCGGGCCGGCGGGGCGCCGCCAGAGCTCGAGGTCCACGCCGTGGGTGAGCAGCGTGGCCTCGCGCCCGAGCGCCGCCATGCGCTCGACCAGGACCTCGCTCACGGCGACGACGGCGTCCACCCGCCGCAGCAGGTCGCGCTCCATCCGCTCCAGGGTCTGGCGGTCGAGGCCGGGCCAGGCGGCGAGGTCGTCGACGCAGTAGTAGACCCAGCGCGCGACGTCGAGCGAGCCGGGGAGGTCGGCCACGATCGGCAGCGTGGTGAGC
Source organism: Thermoanaerobaculia bacterium (assembly GCA_041634115.1). Lineage (GTDB taxonomy): Bacteria > Acidobacteriota > Thermoanaerobaculia > Multivoradales > JAHEKO01 > JBFJMD01. Next base: position 3,149 of record JBFJMD010000095.1, read on the forward strand.
GCCAGGGTGCGCCCGCCGCCGTCCGCGTCCGGGCCGGAGGCCTGGCTCGAGGACGGGCTCAGGGCCGAGCGCAGCGCCCGGCGCAGCAGCGCCGCGTTGAGACGCCGCGCGGTCCGCGAGCGGAAGCTCGGCCAGTGCACGGGCTCGATCACCCGCGGGCCGGCCGTCGCCGCGCCCCCGGCTCCGACGTCGGGCCGGCGTGGGCGGGCCCAGGCGCGCAGCTTCTCGAGGCCGCGCGAAAGGGTCAGCCGATCGAGCCGCGGCGGCCGGGTGCCGATCGTGTTGACCCAGAGCACCGGGTAGCGGGGCAGCAGGCGACCCACGAGATGCTGGCAGCTCGAGGGGTGCCGCCCCCAGTCGTCCGAGAACACCAGGATGCGGGTCGCGGCGTCGCTCATCCGTGCGCTCATTCAACCACATCGGGGTCGCGGCGGCCGGCGGCCGGCGCGCGGGAGGCGCCGCGCGCGGGCGGTAGAATCCGCGCAGATGACGGCCGTCGACATCGAGTCCCTGGTCGCGGGCTTCGTCGCCGACCGGGGCGCGCGCCGCAATCCGCGCTCGACGACGGCGGTGCGCGAGGCCGGCGGCGGCCTCTACCACCTGAAGCAGGCCGAGCACAGCCTGGCGGCGGAGGCGGCGGCGCTCGCGGAGGCGGGCCGGGTCGAGGACGTGCCGGAGGTGCGCGCCGTCGAGCTCGTCGGCTTCGACGTGCCGCGCAACGTGCTCGTCACCGGCCACGCCGCCGGCACGAGCCTCTTCAACCGGGTCTGGAACTCGACCTCGCTGCTGGCGCTGCGGCCGAGGCCCGGCGCGATCGCGCTCGCGACCTTCGAGCGGCTCGGACGCTGGCTCGCGGCCTTTCACCGTCGCGGCGGCGCGGCCCCGACGGAGGCGCGCCGGCGGGCCGAGGGCTGGCTCCGGCAGTCCTTCGAGTCGAAGCTCGCCCGCATCGCCGAGGAGGCGGCGCCGCCGCTCGACCTGCGGCTCTCCGCGGCGGTCCTCTCCCGCGTCGAGCGCGATCTCGCCGGCGGCGCCGTCGCCGCCGAGCCGGTCCGCCGGCTGCACGGGGACTTCTGCCTGGTCAACCTGCTGGCGGCCGGAGACGGGACGGTCCGGGTGCTCGACTTCGGCGACACCCGCGAGGGCTTCGGCCTGGAGGACGTCGCGCGGCTGTGGACCAGCGTCTGGGAGCTCTCCCGCTGCGGGGCGCGGCGGCGGCGGGCGCTGGCGCCGGCGCTGCCGCGGCTCGTCGCGGCCTGCGGGCTTCCGGAAGACGCCGCGGAGTCGCCGGCCTTCCGGCTGCTGCGCCTGTGGAACGCGGTCTCCAAGGCCGGCGAGAGCGTCGTCGCGGGCCGCAGCTACGGACTCTCCACCCGCTGGATCCACCGCCGCCTGCTGCGCGCCCACCTCGCCTGGCTGCGCGAGGAGATCGGCCGGGGATGAGCGGCGATCGGTTCCCGCGCACCTTGCTGGTGAGCGAGATCTTCCCGCCGCGGATCGGCGGCAGCGGCCGCTGGTTCTTCGAGACCTACCGGCGGCTGCCGCGCGAGGCCTTCCTGATCGCCGCGGGCGAGCACCCGGGCCAGGAGGAGTTCGACCGCGCCGCCGGGCTCGCGATCCGGCGCCTGCCGCTGACCTTTCCGACCCGCTTCCTGAGGCCCCGCAGCCTGCCCGGCTACCGCGCCGCCTGGTCCGGGCTGCGGCGGCTGGTGCGCGACGAGGGGATCGAGGTCGTCCACTGCGGCCGCGCCGTCCCGGAGGGGCTGCTGGGGCTGGCGCTCAAGCTCCGCGCCGGCGTCGCCTACGCGGTCTTCGCCCACGGCGAGGAGGTCAACCTGTCGAACCCGGAGGCGCGCCCGCCGCGGCTGCGGCGCCGGGTCTACGGCAGCCGCGAGCTGGCGGCGCTGGTCGGGCTGGTGCTCTCGAACGCCAGCTACCTGGTCGCCAACAGCGACAGCACGCGGCGGATCCTGACCGCCCGCTGGGGCCTGCCGGCGGAGCGGGTGCGCAGGCTGCGCCCCGGCGTGGACACCCGGCTCTTCCGGCCGGCGCCCGCCGACGACGGCGTCCGGGCGCAGCTCGGCTGGACCGGCCGGCGGGTGCTGCTGACGGTGGGGAGGCTGCAGAAGCGCAAGGGGCACGACGTCATGATCGACGCCCTGCCGGCGATCCGGGCGCGGGTGCCGGAGGCGCTGTACGCGATCGTCGGCGACGGCGAGGAGCGGCCGGCACTCGAGCGGCGGGCGCGCGAGCTCGGGGTCGCCGCCGCCGTCCAGTTCCTCGGCGAGCCGAACGACGACGAGCTGGTCCGCTGCTACCAGCAGTGCGACCTCTTCGCGCTGCCGAACCGCGCCATCGGCGGCGACATCGAGGGCTTCGGCATGGTGCTGCTCGAGGCCCAGGCCTGCGGCCGGCCGGTCCTCGCCGGCGCCTCCGGGGGCACCGCCGAGACGCTCCGGGACCGGGAGACCGGGCGCGTCGTGCCCTGCGAGGCGCCGGACGGGCTCGCCGCGGCGGTGATCGAGATGCTCTCCGATCCGCTCTGGCTGGCGGGCGCCGGCAAGGCGGCGCGGAGGTGGGCGGTGGAGACCTTCGACTGGGAGATCGCGGCCGGCTGCGCCGCCGCGATATTCGCCCGCACCGCGGCCGCGGACCTGGCGGCGGGCGAAGACGCCGCAGGCGCCGAGGGGAGCGGGCGCTGAGCGGGCGGGGGAGCCGGCCGCCGGGTCGGTCGTCCTCGCGGCCGGTGGGCGCGGAGGGGAGCCCGATCCGGGTCGGCTTCGTGGTCCACGCCATGGCGGTGGCCGGCGCGGAGAGCCTCGTCGCGGCGACGGTCGAGGGCCTCGGCGCCAGGATCGAGCCGACGATTTTCTGCCTCGACGCCGTGGGCGAGCTGGGCGAGCGGTTCCGCCTCGAGGGGGTGCCGGTGGTCTGTCTCGAGCGCCGCCCCGGCCTCGATCCGCGGGCCGCCTGGCGGATCGGCCGCGAGGTGCGGCGCCGCCGGCTCGAGGTCCTCCACGCCCACCAGTACGGCCCGTTCTTCTACGCCGCGCTGGCGCGCCTCGCCGGCGGCGCGCGGGCGCGGCTGATCCTGACCGAGCACGGGCGCCACGACCCCGACGTCGTGCCGGCGCGGCGCCGCTGGGCGAACCGGCTGCTGCTCGGTCGCCTCGCCCACGCGGTCAACGCCTGCAGCGAGTTCAGCGCCCGGGCCCTGGTCGAGCGCGAATGGCTCGGGTCCGGGCGCGGCACCGGACCGCCGCGGGTGATTCCCAACGGGGTGGACCTCGCGCGCTTCCGGCCCGCGGCGGACGTCGCCGCCGCCCGGCGCTCGCTCGGGCTCGACCCCGAGGCGGCGCTCGTCGCCTGCGTCGCGCGCTTCCACCCGGTCAAGGACCACCGGACCCTGCTGCGCGCCTTCGCCGGCGTCGCCGCGGCGCGGCCGGAGAGCGAGCTGCTGCTGGTGGGCGACGGGCCCGAGCGGCCGCGTCTCGAGGCCCTGGCGCAGGAGCTCGGGATCTCAGCCCGGGTCCGCTTCCTCGGCGTGCGCGCCGACGTCCCCGAGATCCTGCGCGCGGCTGATCTCTTCGCGCTGACCTCGGCGAGCGAAGCGGCGCCGCTCACGCTGCTGGAGGCGATGGCGACCGCGCTGCCGGTCGTCGCCACCGCCGTCGGCGGCGTGCCCGAGATCGCCCGCGACGGGGTGGAGGGGCGGCTGGTGCCGCGCGCCGACCCGTCGGCGGCGGCGGCCGCGATGCTGGAGCTGCTGGACGACCGCGGGCGCGCCGCGGCCATGGGGCGGGCGGGCCGCGCGCGGGTGGAGGAGCGCTACCGGCTGGAGGACACGGTCGCCGCCTACGGCGACCTCTACGAGCGGCTCGGCGCCGGCAGACGGGGCGCCGCGGGGCCGGCGGCGGGCGCCCGGCGATGAGCGGGGGGAGCGCCGCCGGCGCCCTGCGGCCCGGAACCGAGGTGACCGTCCTCTGCCGGTCGCTCGACGGCGGCGACCTCGGCCGGCGCCGCGGCGAGCCGCTGACCTGCGGCCTGCCCTGGCCGCGCGGCGCGCTGGCCTCGACCGACGAGCTGGCGCTGTTCGACGCGGGCGGCGCGCGGCGGCCGCTCCAGGCCCGGGCACTCGAGCGCTGGGCCGACGGCTCGGTGCGCTGGGCGCTCCTCGACTGGCTCGCCGACCTCGACGGGGAGGAGAGCCGGTTCGTGGTGGGCGCCGTCGCCGCCGCTCGCGACGGGGCGCCGACGGTCCCCGCCCCGCCCCTGCGGGTCGAGCGGGAGGCGGCGACCGGCGGCGTCGCGGTGGACACCGGCCGCGCTCGGTTCGCGGTCCGCCCGGGGGGGCCGCTGCCCTTCGACGGGGCGACGGTCGGCGGCCGGCCGGCGCTCGCTCCGGAGCGCGGCGGCCTCGTCGCGGTGGACGGGAACGGGCGGCGCTATCGGGCGCGGATCGACCGGGTCGAGGTCGACGAGGCGGGGCCGGTCCGGGTGGCGTTGCGGCTCGTCGGCCGCCTGGTGGAAGAGTCCGGAGCCGGCGGCGCGGGCGGCGGGGCGCTCGCCGAGCTCGAGCTGGAGCAGCACTTCTGGGCCGGGTCGGCGACCGTGCGGATGCGCCTGGCGGTGACCAATCCGCGCGCCGCGGCGCATCCGGGCGGCATCTGGCGTCTCGGCGC
>JBFJMD010000096.1:0-7829 GCA_041634115.1 Thermoanaerobaculia bacterium
CGGTCGGCGCGGACGCGGAGCGCAGGCGCGAGCCCCCCGCCAAAGTCCGACTGGCTCGCGCCGGCCCCCGGAAGGGCCTCCCCGGACCCCGGAGCGCCGGAGCCGCCGAAGCCGCCTCTTCGAAGACCCCCGAAGCCCTCTTCGAACCAGCCTACGGCTTGATCCAGTAGTTCGGCGCTTCCTTCGTGATCACCACGTCGTGCGGATGGCTCTCCTTCAGGCCCGCGCTCGTCACCCGGTACAGCTTCGCCTTCGTCCGCAGCTCCTCGACCGACGCGCACCCGGCCAGCCCCATGCCCGAGCGCAGGCCGCCCGTGAGCTGGTCCAGCATCTGGTGGACGCTGCCCTTGTAGGGCACCATCCCCTCGATGCCCTCGGGCACCAGCTTTCCCAGCTCCTCGGCCTCGGCCTGAAAGTAGCGGTCGGCGCTGCCGCGCGCCATCGAGAAGAGCGAGCCCATGCCGCGGTGGGCCTTGTAGCTGCGGCCCTGGTAGAGGATGGTCTCGCCGGGGCTCTCCTCGGTGCCGGCGAAGAGCGAGCCGACCATCACCGAGTGGGCGCCGCCGGCGATCGCCTTCGCGATGTCGCCGGAGAAGCGGACGCCGCCGTCGGCGATCACCGGCAGGCCGGCGTCGGCCGCCGCGGCGACGCAGTCCTGGATGGCGGTCATCTGGGGCACGCCGGCGCCGGTGACGACGCGGGTGGTGCAGATCGAGCCCGGGCCGATGCCGACCTTGATCGCGTCCACGCCGCGCTCGACCAGGGCGCGCGCGCCGTCGGCCGTCGCCACGTTGCCGGCGACGATCTTCAAGTCGGGAAGGCGCTCGCGCAGGCTCTCCGCGGCCGACAGCACCCCGGAGCTGTGGGCGTGCGAGGAGTCGAGCACCACGAAGTCCACCTTGGCGGCGACCAGCGCCGCCGCCCGCTCCGTCAGGTCGGCCGACGCTCCCACCGCCGCCCCCACCCGCAGGCGGCCGAGCCCGTCCTTGCAGGCGCTGGGGAACTGGGTCGCCTTCTGGATGTCCTTGACGGTGATCAGCCCCTTGAGGTTGTTCTCCGCGTCCACCACCAGGAGCTTCTCGATCTTGTGCTTGTGGAGCAGCGCCTTGGCCTCGTCGAGGGTCGTCCCCTCGGGGACGGTGACCAGCGGCTCGCGGGTCATGAGCTCGTCGATCCGCTTGTCGGGATCGGACTCGAAGCGCAGGTCGCGGTTGGTCAGGATCCCCACCAGCCGGCCGCCCTCGTCGGTGACCGGGACGCCGGAGATCTTGTAGCGCGCCATGACCCCGAGCGCCTCGCGGATCTTCTGGTCGGGGCGCATGGTGACCGGGTCGACGATCATCCCGGCTTCGCTGCGCTTGACCTTGTCCACCTCTTCCGCCTGCTCGGCGATCGTCAGGTTCTTGTGGATCACCCCGACCCCGCCGGCCTGGGCGACCGCGATCGCGAGCCGCGACTCGGTGACCGTGTCCATGGCCGCCGAGACGATGGGGATGTTGAGCTCGATGCCGCGGCAGAGGCGGGTCTTGAGGTCGGTCTCGTTGGGGTGGACCGACGAAAGCGCCGGGACGATCAGGACGTCGTCGAAGGTGAGGGCGAGACGGGGTTCGCTCATCGCGGACCTCTCGGCGGAAGCGCCCCGGCGCCCGCGGGTGCCGGCGCTAGCCGGCGACGCGGGCCGGGGCGCCGTGGCATTTCTTGTACTTCTTCCCCGAGCCGCAGGGACACGGGGCGTTGCGTCCGACCTTCTCGGCCTTGCGCACGACGGTCCTCGGCACCTGCGGGCTCGCCGCCTTGGGCGGCGCCGAGAACTGGAACCGCGACGGCGGCGCCTGGCGGCGACGCCGCTGCTCGGCCATCTGCTCCTCGGAGACCGGCTCCAGCCGGAACAGCGTCTTGGTGATCGTGTCCTCGACCCGCTCCTTCATCGCCGAGAACAGCTCGTAGCTCTCGCGCTTGTACTCCTGCTTGGGATCGCGCTGTCCGTAGCCGCGCAGCCCGATGCCCTCCTTCAGGTGGTCCAGGGCGAGCAGGTGGTCCTTCCACGAGGCGTCGACGACGCGCAGCATGACGTCGCGCTCGAACATCCGCATCAGCTCGGCGCCGAGCCGCTCTTCCTTCTCGGCGTACTTGGCCTCGACCGCCTTCCAGATCTCGTCGCGCAGCTCTTCGGTGCCGAGGCTCTCGAGATCGAGGCCGAGATCGGCGACGTTGATGTTGTAGTAGGCGAGGACGTCGGTGGCGACCTCCTTCAGGTCCCAATCGCGCGGGTCGGCCTTCTCCGGGCAGTGGTTCTCGATGACGAAGTCGAGGATGTCGGACGCCACCCGCAGCGCGTACTCGCGGCCCTCACGCCCCTCCAGGATGTCCTTGCGAAGCTGGTAGATCGCCTCGCGCTGCTTGTTCATCACGTCGTCGTACTCGAGCAGGTGCTTGCGGATCTCGAAGTTGCGGCCCTCGACCTGGCGCTGGGCGCGCTCGATCGCCTTGGTCACCATGTTGTGCTCGATGGGCTCGCCCTCTTCCATCCCGAGCTTGCCCATCAGCCCCTTGATGCGGTCGGTGCCGAAGATCCGCATCAGGTCGTCCTCGAGCGACAGGTAGAAGCGCGACGAGCCGGGGTCGCCCTGGCGGCCCGAGCGGCCGCGGAGCTGGTTGTCGATGCGCCGCGACTCGTGGCGCTCGGTGCCGAGGATGTGGAGACCCCCGGCGTCGAGGACCTCCCGCTTCTCGCCGACGCAGACCTCCTCGTAGCGGGCGAGCGCCTTGGCGTGCTCCTCGGGCTCCTCGGCGGGGTCGAACTCGGAGCGGGCGAGACCGGCCGGGCTGCCGCCGAGCACGATGTCGGTGCCGCGGCCGGCCATGTTGGTGGCGATGGTCACCGCCCCCTTGCGGCCGGCCTGGGCGACGATCGCCGACTCGCGCTCGTGGTACTTGGCGTTGAGCACCACGTGCGGCACCCCCCGGCGCTTGAGCAGCCGCGACAGGAGCTCGCTCTTCTCGATCGACACGGTGCCGACGAGGGTCGGCTGGCCCTCCCGGTGGCGCTCGGCGATCTCCTCGCTGGCCGCCTCCCACTTCTCCTTCTCGGTGCGGTAGATCAGGTCGGCGCGGTCGTCCCGGATCATCGGCATGTTGGTGGGGACCACCACGACGTCGAGCTTGTAGATCTCGCCGAACTCGGCGGCCTCGGTGTCGGCGGTGCCGGTCATCCCGGCGAGCTTCTCGTACATCCGGAAGTAGTTCTGGAAGGTGATCGTGGCGAGGGTCTGGTTCTCGCGCTCGATCCGCACCCCCTCCTTCGCCTCCACCGCCTGGTGGAGGCCGTCGGACCAGCGCCGGCCCGGCATCATGCGGCCGGTGAACTCGTCGACGATGACGACCTTGCCGTCCTTGATCAGGTAGTCGACGTCGCGCTTGAAGAGCTGGTGGGCGCGGAGCCCCTGGTTGACCCCGTGGATCAGGTCCATGTTCTCGACGTCGTAGAGGTTCTCGACCCCGAGCAGCTTCTCGACGTGGGCGACGCCCTCTTCGGTGAGGGTGACGGTCTGCGCCTTCTCGTCCACCAGGAAGTGGCCGGTCGTGTATTTGCTGCCGTCGTCCTCCTCGACCTCCTCGCCGCGCTCGAGGCGGGGGATGATGCGGTCGATGCGGTAGTACTTGTCGACCGACTCCTCGGACGGGCCGGAGATGATGAGCGGGGTCCGCGCCTCGTCGATCAGGATCGAGTCCACCTCGTCCACGATCGCGAAGTGGTGGCCGCGCTGGACCATCGAGCCGAGGTCGAACTTCATGTTGTCGCGCAGGTAGTCGAAGCCGAACTCGTTGTTGGTGCCGTAGGTGACGTCGGCCTGGTAGGCGCGGCGGCGGTCGAGGTCCGGCATGTCGTGCTGGATGCAGCCGACCGAGAGGCCCAGGAACTTGTAGATCTCGCCCATCCAATCGGAGTCGCGGCGGGCGAGGTAGTCGTTCACGGTGACCACGTGGACGCCCTTGCCGAGCAGCGCGTTGAGATAGACCGGGAGCGTGGCGACGAGGGTCTTGCCCTCGCCGGTCTTCATCTCGGCGATCGTGCCCTGGTGGAGCACCACGCCGCCCACCAGCTGGACGTCGAAGGGGCGCATCTTGACGGTCCGCCAGGAGGCCTCGCGCACGGCCGCGAACGCCGGCACCATGAGCTCGTCGAGCTCCGCCCCCTGGGCGAGCTTCTCCTTGAGCTCGGCGGTCTTCGCCCGGAGCCCGTCGTCGCCGAGCGCCTTCATCTCGGGCTCGAGGGCGTTGATCGCGTCCACCAGCGGCTGGATGCGCTTGACGTCGCGCTCGTGCTTGCTGCCGAAGACTTTGGCCAGGACGTTGTTCAGCATGGGGGCTGCTCGATGGGGTCGGGACCCGGAACGGGACCCCGTACGCGGGCGAGTCTAGCAAACTCGCCGCGGGCGACGGCGGCCTCGCGGCCGCGCCCGGAGCGGCGAGAGGGGCGGCGGGCGGTTAGGCCGGCCTCAGGAGCCTTCGGCCGTGCTCTCGAGGATGTAGGCCACCGGGTCGACGGCCTTGCCGTCCTGGCGCACCTCGTAGTGGAGGTGGTAGCCGGTCGCCTTGCCGGTGCTGCCCACGGTGCCGACCGCGTCCCCCTGGCGGACCTTCTGGCCCGGCTCGACGGCGACCGTGGAGAGGTGGCCGTAGCGGGTCGTCAGGCCGTAGCCGTGGGAGACGTAGACCGCCTTGCCGAGGCCCCCGACGCGGCCCGAGCGCAGCACGATGCCGTCGGCCGAGGCGCGGACCGCGCGGCCCGGCGAGGTGGCGATGTCGACCCCGTAGTGCATCGCGCGCCGGCCGCTCATCGGGTCCCGGCGGGTGCCGAAGCCGCTCGTCAGGATCCCCTTGACCGGGGCGATCGCCGGGGTCGCGGCGATCAGCCGCTGGCGCTCGTCGAGCCGGCCGCCGACCGCGTCCAGACTCTCGGCGAGGACCCGGCTGCGCTCCTCGAGGCCGCCCAGCACGCCGTCCAGCTGCCGCCCGGCGGCGGAGAGCTCGGGGGCGCTGTCGCCGCCGATGCCCGCCTCCTGGCCGCCCTCGAGGTTCTCGAGACCGGCCACGATCGCCAGCTGGCGGGTGCGGCTCTCGAAATCGCCGAGCTGCTTCTGCAGGGAGCGGATGCTGTCCTCGAACGACTGGTTGACCTCGCGCAGGCTCTCGTTCTCGGTCCGGATCCGGTCGAGCTCCTTCAGATCGAGGGTGTTGGTGAAGAAGGACCAGGTGGTGAAGACCGAGGCGCCGGTCAACAGGACGAGGACGGCCACGAGGATGTTGAGCTGGCGGTTGGTGAACCGCCACTTGCGGAACCGCGCCCGCGCATGAGGCACGAAGATGATGGTGTGCTGCTTCAAACCCATCCTCGGAAATTCAGAGGGAACCGCCACCGCTCGCCGATACGGTGTCGTACGGGACGAGGCGTATTCTACTTTGCGAGGGCGGCTTGTCAAGGGCGGATCGCGGCCCGGCCGGGCCGGGCGAGCGCCGGCCGCCGGGCGTCCCGCCGGGGCCGCCGCCCGTCCTTCCGACGGGCCTCGCGATCCCTAGCTCAGCCCTTGCCGCCTCCCTTCTTGGCCCCGGGCCCGGAGACCGGATAGAGGGGCGCGACGTCGATCTTGCCGGGGAGCACCCCGTTGTCCGCGAGGTAGTCCGCGTACCTCTGGCAGGTGTTGACCTTCACCTTGGCGCTGGTCCAGAACTGCAGCGTCGGCAGGCGTCCGCCCAGGGGCGGCGGCACGACCTGGTACTTCTCGTAGATCCTTCCCATCTGGCCGGGGTTGCCGTCGATGAAGTCGACCGCGTCGTCCAGAGCGTCGGCGACGGCGCGGATGAAGTCCGCCCGCTCCCCGGCGCTCTTGCGCGACGCCAGCGCCGCGCCGGTGGGAATGTGCGGCAGCACCGCCGGCGACAGCGGCGAGCGATCGACCGAGACGGCCACGTTCTGGACCTCGGCGATGGTGCCGATCGGCTCGAGGGTGAGCAGGGCGTCGATCTCGCCCTGGGCCAGGGCTCCGAACTGCGCCTCGGGCAGCGGCGGGTCGATGGGCACGATGGTGACCTCGCCGGGATCGAGGGCCGCGTGGCGGATCATCGTCCGGGCGTAGGCCTCGAAGAAGCCCCGCCCGAAGACCCCCAGCTTCTTGCCCTTGAGGTCCTTCACCGAGCTGATGCCGGCGCCGGGCCTCGCCAGGAGGGCGTAGACGCTCGGTTTCGCCGGCTCGTCCACCTCGTGCTGCAGCACCGAACAGCTCCCCGGGTTCTGGAGCTCCGTCGCCAGGATGGCGAAATAGGCGACGTAGGTCACGTCGGCCTGGCCGGTGAGCACGGCGCCGACGGCCCCGGGGACGTCGAAGCCCTTGTTCTCGAGCTTCGGCTCGAGACCGTGCTTGGCGAACAGACCCTGATCGTCCGCGACGAAGAGGGGTAGGGAAGGCAGGCTGGGGACGTAGGAGACGCGCACTCGCTCAGGCATCATCTCTCCTTCAGGTGTTCATTGCCGAAAGGGCTCCGGAGGTGCGGCCGCGGCCGCCCGGCGGCTAGTCCGGGAACCTCTGGAACCAGGAGACTCCGATCTGGATGGGCTTCTCGAAGACCGGGCTCGCCGGGTTGGCGAGCAGCTTCTCGACGTCGAACGCCGGGGTGCTGTCGACGCCCTGCATCTCGACCCCGACCAGGTGCCGGCCGATCTTCTCCGCCTTGAGCACGACGTAGTCGAAGTGGCCGGGAAGCGGCTTGTCGCCGGCGTTCTTCGGCTGGATGATCGTCTTGCCGTCGACGACGCCCTCCATCGTGATGCCGACGTCGGCGACCCCGGTGCCGTCCGGATAGACCTCGTAGGTCCCCTGCAGCCACTGGGTCAGCTTGATGGGATTGCCCTTCTTGCTGATGCCGCCGAACAGCTTGAGCTTCGCCTCGAAGTTGCCTTCGCCGTCCGAGATGGCGGTACCCACGCCGACCAGCCGGCGCGCCCCGAAGACGATCGAGAATCCGTAGCGGCCGGCGAAGCTCTTGGTCTTGTGAAACTTGGCCTCCCCCAGCAGCTTCTCGAGCTCCTGGCGCTGTGCGGGAGTGTGTCGCTTCTCAGGAATTGGCATCGCGTTCCTCCTTTGCCCTTTGCGATCCGGGCGTTCGGTTCTCTATCGGCATGGCTCGGGGACGCTCACCCGGGCTCAGAGTCACTCGGAGTACCCGCGGACCAGTTCGACCTGCTCCTCGCATTCCTTGCGGGTGGCAAAGCCGTCGCTGCTGGCCGCGAGGATCTCTCCGTCGCTGCTGCGTAGCCGCCAACGGTACTCGCCTCTCTTGTCCCTGTAGATCTGGTAGCCGGCCGAGGCGCTAGGCGCCGCCTGGACCGGGCGACTTCTGCTCGCGCTCTCTGGGATGACCTCGCCTGCGGACGGCTCGGCTTCTGGCTCGCCGACCCGCTGGATCCAGTAGGTCGCCAGCCGCTGCGGCTCGAGCCGTTCTCCGGTCGCCGGGTCGAGGGCCGGCTCCCGGGTCACCCCCTGGAGCTCGGTCGCCAGCCGGACCGAACCGTGCTTCTCCGCCTGCAGGGCGACGTAGTCGAAGCTCACGCTCGACTTTCTGCCATCCGTGGTCAGCGTGAGGTGGGCCTCGGCGGTGCCGTCGGAGAACACCTTGTACGTGCCCTCGATCTCCTGCTCCACCGTCCCGCCGCCGCGGGTGCCCTCCTGGATCCGCTGGGTGCCGTGGAGATGGCCTTCGCCGTCCGCGGTCAGGGTGCCGACGCCGACCGAGCGGCGACCGCCGCTGACGACCGAGTACTCGTAGACCCC
>JBFJMD010000097.1:0-7813 GCA_041634115.1 Thermoanaerobaculia bacterium
CAAGCGGCTGCTGGCGGTGGGCGACCTGCTGCTCTCCGCTCCCGACCGGGTGTTCAAGGTGGTCGTCGCCCATCACCACTTCATCCCGCCGCCCCGCTTCGGCACCCAGCGGGTGCTGGCCAACGCCTACGAGGCGATCGACCTCTTCTCTTCGGCGGGGGTGGACCTGATCCTGAGCGGCCACCTGCACCAGGCCTACATCGGCAACTCCGAGGAGTTCTACCCCAAGGGGCGGCCGCCGGTCATCATCCTGCACTCCGGGACCACGACCTCCAACCGCGGCCGCGGCAGCGAGCGCGACAAGAACACCTGCAATTGGATCGACCTGGACCTCGAGAGCGTCACCGTCTCCCACTTTCGCTGGGAGCCCGGCCTGGGGCGGTTCGCCGAGCACAGCCGTCACTGGTATCCGCGCCAGGAGCGGCGGCCCTACACGCTCGAGGGGCTGGCGGCGCCCGAGCCGCGATGAGCCGCGCCGCGAGACGGCGCGGGCTCGCCGGGCTGGCGCGGCTGCCGGCGCCGCTCGCCGTCGAGACGCTGGACAACGGGCTCACCCTCTGCCTCGCCCCCCACTCGCGGGGGCCGGTGGTGGCCACCGCGCTCTGGTACCGGGCGGGGACCGCGTACGAGCCGCCGGAGCGCGCCGGCCTGGCGCACTTCCTCGAGCACCTGATGTTCAAGGGCAGCGCGCGCTTCGCGCCGGGGGAGATCGACCGCCGCACCCAGGCGCTGGGCGGATCGAACGGTGCCTTCACCACCCACGACGCCACGGTCTACTACTTCGACTTCTCCCGCGAGCACTGGACGGAGGCGCTGGCGATCGAAGCCGACCGGATGGCGGGCCTGCGGATCGACCCCGGAGAGGTCGCCACCGAGCGCCGGGTCATCCTGGAAGAGCTGGCGATGAGCGAGGACGACCCCTGGCCGGCGCTCGAGGACGCCGTCAACGCCGAGCTCTTCGGCCGCCATCCCTACGGCCGGCCGCCGCTCGGCCGGCGCCCGGCGCTCGAGGCGATCGAGCCCGACGACCTCGAGCGCTTCTACCGCAGCCACTACGGCCCCGACAACGCGGTCCTGGCCGTGGCCGGCGACTTCGGCCCGCGCGCCGCGCGCGCCGTGCGCGAGGCCTTCGACCGGCTCGAGCCGCTCGGCCGGCCGCCGTCGCCGCCGCCGGCGCCCCGTTTCCGGCGCGGCCCGCGCCGGGTCGAGCGCCGCCGGGGCGAGGTGCCCCGTCTGCTCGTGGCGCTGCCCTGTCCCGCGGCGGACGATCCCCTGTACGCGCCGCTGCGGCTGCTGCTCACGGTCCTCGGCGGCGGCCGCGCGAGCCGCCTCCACGACCTGCTGGTCGAGCGGCTGCAGCTCTGCCTCGCGGTCTCGACCGAGATCTCGGAGACGGTCCTGCCCGGCGTCTCGACGGTCGCGGCGGAGCTGGTGCCGGGGGCCGAGCCCGAGCGGGTCGAGGCCGCCGTGGTCGAGGAGATCGGCCGCCTCCACCGCGAGCCGCCCGCCGCGGCGGAGATCGAGCGCGCCCGCCGGCTGCTCGTCTCCGACTGGGTCTATTCGCTCGAGACGGTGGAGCAGCTGGCGCTGGCCGCCGGGGGCGCGGTGGCGCTGTTCGATCCCGGCTATCCGGAGCGCCACGCGGCCGGCATCCTGTCGGCGGCAGCGGCGGAGCTGGCGGAAGCGGCGGGGCGCTACCTCGACCTCGGCCGCGGCGGCGTCGTGGGGTGGTCGCGCGCCGGCCGCCGGCCGGAGGGCGGGCGGGGGTGACGGGCCCGGCGCCGCCGTCGCGGCCGGCGGCCCCGGCCCCCATGGCGCTCCGCGTCCGGCGGCTGGCGGGAACGCCGGTGATCTCGGTGCGGGTCCTCCTGCGGGGCGGGGCCCGGGCCGAGGAGATCCCCGGACAGGCGCTGGTCACCGGCCGGCTGCTGGCCGAGGGCAGCGCCCGGCGGGGGTGGAGGCGGATCGCGCTCGACGCCGAGGGACGGGGAGCGGACCTCTCCAGCTCGGGCGGCCCGGACGCGATCTGGGTCCTGATCGACGCCCTCGCCAGCGACTGGGAGCGGGCGCTGGACTGGGCCGCGGAGATCGCCCTCGAGCCCGCCTTCGCCGAGGATCGGGCCGACTGGGTCGCGCGGCACGCGGCCGCCGAGCTGGCCGCCCTCGCCGACCACCCGGAGGTGCGCGCGGAGTGGGCCTTCCGCAAGCAGCTCTACGGCCCCCACCCCGCGGGCCGGCCGCAGCAGGGAGACCCGGCGAGCCTGGCCCGCCTCGACCCGGAGGACTGCCGCCGCTTTCACCGGCGCTCCCTCGCGGCGGGCGCGGTCGTGGCCGTCGCCGGGGAGATCGACGAAGCCGCGGTCGTCGCCCGGCTCGAGCGCCTCTTCCCGGCGGTCGCCGGCGCCGGGGAGGGCCACCCGGCCCCGCCGCGCCCGCGCGGGGGCGCCCGGCGCCGCGAGCTGCGGCTGGGCGCCGATCCGCGGGAGGCCGGGCCCGGCGGCGGCGCGGGAGGCGAGCAGGCCCACCTCTTCGTCGGGCGGCTGGCGGCGGCGTGGCGCGATCCGGCGCACGAGGTCCGGCGGCTGCTGGCGGTGGCGCTGGGCTCCGGCGCCGGGCTCCACGGCCGGCTCCCCATGCGGCTGCGCGAGCGCGAGGGCCTCGCCTACCTGGTCCACGTCGCGGGCAACGCCGGCGCGGGACTCGATCCGGGGCGCTTCGAGGTCTACGTGGCGACCTCGCCCCGCGACGTCGAGCGCGCCCTGGCGGCGATCGAGGAGGAACTGGCGCGAGCCGCCGCGGAGGGCATCCGCGAGGACGAGATCGAGGAGGCGCGAACCTACCTTCTCGGGCGCGAGCCCTTCCGGCACCAGACCGCGCGCCAATGGGCGGAGATCCTCGCTGCAGCCGAGCTCTACGACCTGCCGCTCGACCGCCCGGAGTGGACGGCCGAGCGGCTGGCGGCGGTGGACGCCGCGGCCGTCAACCGCGAGGCCGCGCGGCTCTTCGACCGCCGCCGCCTCAAGGTCACGCTCGGCCTTCCGGCCGCGCCGCCGGCCGCATAGGCGCGTGCTACGCTGCGACCCTCCATGACCGCCTCCCGCTCCGCCCTGCTGCGCGCGACCTGGGTGCGCGCGGCCCTGCTCGCCGGTCTGCTCTACCTCTTCTTCGTCGGCCTCGACCTGATGGGCCTGTCGTTCAAGCTCTTCGGCAAGGGCTTCGCGGAGCAGCTCATCGCGCACACCACCAACCCCTTCATCGGGCTGATCATCGGCATCCTGGCCACCACCCTGGTGCAGAGCTCCTCGACGACGACGTCGATGACGGTGGCCCTGGTCGCGGCCGGGGCGCTGACCATCGAGGGCGCGATCCCGATCGTGATGGGCGCCAACATCGGCACCTCGGTGACCAACACCCTGGTGTCGCTGGCGCACGCCAGCCGGCCGGAGGAGTTCCGACGCGCCTTCGCCGGCGCCACGGTGCACGACTTCTTCAACTGGATCGCGGTGATCGTGCTGCTGCCGGTCGAGATCGCCTTCGGCTACCTGCAGAAGACCGCCACCTTTCTCGAATCCGTGCTCGAAGGGGTCGGGGGCATCAAGCTGTTCGATCCTCTGAAGGCGATCGTGCGGCCGGTGGCCGAGGCGATCAGCGCCCTCCTCGGCAAGTCGGGCGCACTGACCCTCGTCGCCGGCGTGCTGCTCCTGTTCTTCGCGCTCAAGTTCCTGGTCGACTTTCTCAAGGCGATCTTCTCGTCGCGGGCGGAGAGCATCCTGCACCGCACGCTGTTTCGCTCGGCGCTGCCGGCGATGGCCGCCGGCATGGTCATCACGGTGATGGTCCAGAGCAGCTCGATCACCACCTCGGTGGCGGTGCCGCTCGTCGGCGCCGGCATCGTGACCCTGGAGCAGATCTTTCCCTTCACCATCGGCGCCAACGTCGGCACCACGGTCACCGCGATGCTCGCGGCGCTCGCCACCGGCGATCCCACGGCGGTGAGCGTCGCCTTCAGCCACCTGCTGTTCAACCTCTCGGGGACGTTGATCGTCTACCCGCTGAAACCGATCCGCCGGATCCCGCTCCGGCTCGCCCGCCTCCTCGGGGACATCGGCGCGCGCAGCCGGGTGCTGGCGGTCGCCTACATCGCGACCCTCTTCTACGGGCTGCCGTTCCTCGCCCTCTTGGTGAGCGGCGCGCTGGCGCGGATCGAGGCGCCGGCGCCGGAGCCGCCGCCGCAGTCGGCGAGCGCGACGGCCGTCCCGGCGGCGAGCCGCGCCGCCGTCCCCGTGGAAGTCTCGACCAAGGAGTGCGGAAATGTTTGAACGACTCTTCGGGGTGGGAGAGCGCTCGACGCTCATCGAATCGGCCTTCGAGGACATCTCGGCGATGCTCGCGCAGTCGGAGAAGATGCTCGACATCGCGCTCGCGGCGATGCTCGACAACGAGCCGCTCGAGGCGGACCTCGACGAGATGGACAACGCCGTCGACACCGGCGAGCAGATGGTGCGCCGCAGCGTCCTCGAGCACCTGTCCTTCAGCCCCAAGCGGGAGCTGGTGCAGAGCCTCGTCCTGGTCAGCATGGTGCAGGACGCGGAGCGGGTCGGCGACTTCGCGCGCGGCCTGGGCGAGCTGGTGCCGCTGGCGAGGAGCCCGCGCCAGGGCGAGTTCGCCGACCGGCTGCGGGCGATGGCGCTGCGGATCAAAGAGCTGTTCCACCTGTGCGACTCGGGCTTTCGCGAGGGCGACGCGGAGAAGAGCCGCCGGGTGATGGGCGCCGCCACCGAGCTCAAGGTCGAGCTGATCGACTACACGCGGTCGGTCGCCGAGAGTGACCTCTCGGCCGACATGGCGGTCGTCTACTCCGCCTCGGCGCGGATCCTGCGGCGGATCGGCGCCCACCTGAGCAACATCTCGTCCTCGGTCGTCCAGCCCTACGATCGCATCCGTCACGGTGACGAAGACGCCTGAGGACCGGCCGCCGCGCGGGCCCGGCGACGACCGGCGGGGCGACGACGCCAGGACCTCCGTCCGCGACTCCTCCGGCTCCCGCCACCCGTTCCTGCGCGGGATGGTGACCCACGACCTGCTGCAGCGCGGGCTCTCGTTCGACGAGGCCTACGCGGCGGCGCGGGCGGTCGGCGCGCGCCTCGCCGGCCGGCGCGAGGTCACGACCGCGGAGCTCAAGGTGATGCTCGAGAGCCAGCTCGAGGGCATGCTCGGTCCGGAGCGCCTGCGGCGCCTGGTCGCCTCCGGCGATCGGCCGGTGCGGCTGGAGATCGCCGACCCGGGAGAGGCCCCCCAGCCCTTCTCCCGCGGCCTGCTCGCCCGCAGCATCCACGCGGCGGGTCCCGACCTCGACCGCGCCTACGAGCTGGTCGCCGAGCTCGAGGGCGAGCTCCAGGCCGAGGGCCGCGGCCGGCTCGACCGCCAGGAGCTGGCGCGGCGGGCGGGCGACCTCCTGGAGCGGGCCGAGAGCCGCGAGGTGGCCGCGCAGTACCGCCTCGTGCGCAGCATCCAGAGGCTGCCGCGGCCGGTCGTCATCTACCTCGGCGGCGCCAGCGGCACCGGCAAGAGCACCCTGGCGGTCGACCTGGCGCCGCTGCTGCGCATCTACCGGATCACCGCGACCGACACCATCCGACAGGTGATGCGGATGGTCTTCTCGCCGGCGATCCTGCCCGCCATCCACCGCTCGAGCTTCGAGGGTCCGCAGCCGGAGGAGCACCCCTTCCTGGACGACTTCCGGGGCTCGCCGCGCGACGGCGAATACCGGCAGCGGCTGACCTCGACCTTCGAGGAGCAGGCGACGCGGGTCTGCGTCGGGGTGCGGGCGGTCGTCGAGCGGGCGCTCGACGAGAACATGAGCCTGATCGTCGAGGGCGTCCACCTGGTGCCGCCGCTCGTCCCCTTTCCCGACCTCGAGGGGGCGGCCTCGCAGGTCGCGATCATGCTGACCACCCTCGACGAAGAGGTGCACCGCACCCGCTTCCTGGCCCGCGCCCGGACCGGCGGCCGGCGCGCGGAGCGCTACCTCGAGAGCTTCGAGGAGATCCGGCTGATCCAGGACCTGGTGCTCCAGAAGGCCGATCGGCACGACACCCCGATCCTCGAGACGACGAACCGGGAGACGACCTCGGCGCGGGCGCTGCGGCTGGTCACCGGGGTGCTGCAGCAGCGCTATCCGCGGCTGCTGCGGCCGGCGGCCATCGAGCGGCCGCGGGCGCCGACCCTGCTGCTCGCGCTCGACGGGCTCCCCGACCGGCCGCTGCGCGCCCTCGGCGGCCGGACGCCGCTGCAGGCGGCGGCGACCCCCCATCTCGACCGCCTCGCCCGCGAGGGGCGCTGCGGGCTCGCCGACCCGGTGGCCCCCGGGGTGGTGCCCGACACCGCCTCCGGCAGCCTCGCCCTGTTCGGCCAGTCGCCGCGGGCGATGAAGCGCGGGGCGGTCGAGGCCATCGGCGCCGGCATGGAGCCGACCCCCGGCGACGTCGCGCTGCGCGGCAACTTCGCCACCCTCGACGCCCGGGGCCGGGTGGTGGACCGCCGCGCCGGCCGCATCCGGGAAGGCGGGGCGGAGCTGGCGGCGGCGATCGACCGGCTGGCGGTCTCGGACCCGCAGGTCGATCCGGTGGACGTGCGGGTGCGGGTCTCGACCGAGCACCGCCTGGCGATCGTGCTGCGGGGCCAGGGCCTCTCCTCCGCGATCGTCGGCAGCGACCCCGGCGACGGCGCGCCGATCGGCCCGCCGCTGGTGCCGCGCCCGCTCGATCCGGACGACGAGGCGGCGGTCTACACCGCGCGGGTGCTGGCGCTGTTCGAGGAGCAGGCCCGCCAGATCCTCGAGCGCCATCCGGTGAACGAGGCGAGGGTGCGCGACGGGCTGCCGCCGGCGAACGCCGTCCTGACCCGCGGCGCCGGCCGCATCCACCGGCTGCTGCCGCTCGAGGAGGCCGGCCTGCCCCTCAAGGTCGCGTGCGTCTCCGGCGACCACACCCTGCTCGGGCTCGCGCGCTGGATGGGAGCCGAGACCATCACCAGCCCGCGGATGACGGCGAATCTGGACACCGACCTGGAGGCGAAGTTCGACGCGGCCCTCGACGCGCTCCGCCGCTGCGATCTGGTCGTCCTCCATCTGAAGGGCGCCGACATCGCGGCCCACGACCGGCGCAGCGACCTCAAGGTGAAGTTCATCGAGCGCGTGGACGGCTCCCTCGGCGGCCTGCTCGAGCGGCACCCGGAGCCGCTGCGGGTCGCGGTGGCCTCGGACCACGGCACGATGTCGGAGGTCGGGCAGCACTCGGTCGATCCGGTGCCGGTGCTGATCTGGGGCCCGGACGTCGCGCCCGACGGGGTCGAGCGCTTCGACGAGCAGGCGGCGTCCTCGGGGGCCCTGCGGCGCTTCCCGCTCCAGATGCTGCTCGAGCGGGTCTTCGAGGAGGGCGGGGAGCCCTCCTGAGCGCTCCCCGAGTTCTCCACAATCTCTGCGGAAATCTCTGCGGAAAAGGCCCAGGAAAGCGGTCGAGCGCGGCGCCCGGCAGGGCCCCCGACCAGTTTGAACAAGGACTTGTGCACTTCGCATAAGCTTTTTGTTTGCAGAGAGTTAGCTCTTTGGGCGCAAAGCGGCGGCGAATCGCTGCCGGCGGCGCCGGCCCTTTTCCACAGCGGCAGCCTTTGGGACGGGCGTAAGTGCTTGCCCCGAAGCGGTTTAGGCGAACGGGCGCAGACTCTCGCCGGAGCGGCCGGCGGGACCCGGAGGGGGCGGAAACCGGCCTCCGGGCTGGTGTAGACTCGCCTCTCCGTCCGGACGCCCGGGATC
>JBFJMD010000098.1:0-7785 GCA_041634115.1 Thermoanaerobaculia bacterium
CCTGCTCGGTCTCGACTGGGAGGGTTTCGTCGGCGGCCCCCGCAGCCAGCTCCACTACGCCCAGAGCGCCTTCCTGGTGCGCTACGCGCTCGATCCGGGCCGGCCGCGCCTCGGTGGCGGCTTCCGCGCCTTCCTCGCCCACGTGGCGGCCGGCGGGCAGGCGACGCCGGAGGCGCTCTACGAGAAGATGGAGCTCGACCCGGCGGCGCTCGACGCGGGCTGGCGGGAGTGGCTCGCCGCCGGGGTCGCCGGCTGATCTCGGCGCCTCAGGCGCGGACCGGCGAGCGCAGGGGCTCGGCCTCTCGCCAGCGCGCCTCGCCGTCCGCGAAGCGCTCGCACTTCCAGATCGGCACCTCGGTCTTCAGCCGCTCGAGGGCGGTCCGGCTCGCCTCGTAGGCGGCGCCCCGGTGCGGCGAGGCGACGGCGATCGCGACGCTCGCCTCGCCGACGCCGACCTCGCCCAGGCGGTGGACGATCGCGACCTCGAGCCCTGCGGCGCCGCCCTCGAGGTCGGCGGCGATGCGCTCCAGCGCCGCCTCGGCCATCGGCCGGTAGGCGTCGTAGGTCAGCCCGGTCACCGGCCGGCCGCCGGTCGAGTCGCGAACCCGGCCGACGAAGAGCACGAGGGCGCCGCGGCCGCCTCCCGCGACCTCCTCGGCGACGCGGGCGATCTCGATCGGGCCGTCGACCAGCCGCGCGCGAGGCCGGCCGCCGCCGGAGACGGGAGGCAAGAGCGCCACTTCGGCGCCGTCCGGGATCGCCGCCTCGGGGCCGGCGAGGCTGCCGTCGATCGCCAGCGCCAGGCGCGGCCAGAGCTCGCCGAGCGCCGGGTGCTCGCTCGCCAGGAGCTCGCCGAGATCGGAGGCGCGGCTGCCGGCGGGGAGCTCGATCTCGACGGCGCGGGCGCCGAGCGCGTCGGCGGCCGAGGCGAAGGCGAGAACGCGGACTCTCATGGCGAAAAGATGCTAGCACCGCCTGCCGAGCGGGCGCCGGAGCGGAGCGGCGCGGGCCGCGGGAGGCCTTGTGGCCGCGACTATAATGGCGGCGCCCGCGAGGAGGTGGGATTGACGATCGTCGAGAGCCGGCTCGCCGAGGACGCGAGCTACGAGCACCGCAAGGAGCACTGGGAGGACTGGCTCGAGCGGCTGCGCGCCGAGGAGGAGGAGATCCGCGGCGGCGGCGGCGAGGAGGCGCACGCCAAGCAGCGGCGCCTGGGGAAGCTCTCCGCCCGCGCGCGGATCGCCGAGCTGTGCGACCCGGACGCGCCGTTCCTCGAGCTGGGGCTGTGGGCGGCGCACGGCCTCTACGGCGAGTACGGAGGGGCGCCCGCCGCCGGGGTCGTGGTGGGCATCGGCGCGGTCGCCGGGCGGGACGTGGTGGTCGTCTCCAACGATCCCACGGTCAAGGCCGGGGCCTGGTTCCCGATGACCTGCAAGAAGGTGCTGCGGGCGCAGGAGATCGCGCTCGAGAACCGGCTGCCGATCGTCTACCTGGTCGACTCGGCGGGGGTCTTCCTGCCGCTCCAGGACGAGATCTTCCCCGACCGCGAGCACTTCGGCCGCGCCTTCTACAACAACGCGCGGCTCTCCGCCGCCGGCGTCTTCCAGACGGCGGCGATCCTGGGCCCCTGCGTCGCCGGCGGCGCCTATCTGCCGATCATGAGCGACGAGGCGCACATCGTCGAGGGCACCGGGTCGATCTTCCTCGCCGGTCCCCACCTGGTGAAAGCGGCGATCGGCGAGAAGGTGGATCGGGAAGCGCTCGGCGGCGCGCTGGTCCAGTGCGACGTCTCGGGCGTGGTGGACCACCGGCACCCCGACGACTCCGCCTGCCTGGCGAAGATCCGCAGCCAGCTCTCCCAGCTCGCCGTGGCGCCCGGCGCCCCCTTCGCCCGCCGCGAGCCGCGCGACCCGCTCTACCCGGTCGAGCGCCTGCGCGGCCTGGTGCCGGTCGACCGCAGCCGCCCCTACGACGCGCGCGAGCTGCTCGCCCACCTGCTCGACGGCAGCGAGATCGACGAGTACAAGGCGACCTACGGTCAGACGCTGATCTGCGGCACCGGCTGGATCGGCGGACACGCGGTCGGCGTCATCGCCAATCAGCGCTCGATCGTGTCGCGCAAGACCGGCGTCGGCTCGGGGGACCGCGAGCTGCAGATCGGCGGCGTCATCTACTCCGACTCCGCCGACAAGGGGGCGCGCTTCGTCGAGCTGTGCAACCAGAAGAGGATCCCGCTGCTGTTCCTGCAGGACGTCACCGGATTCATGGTCGGCAGCCGCGCCGAGCACGGCGGCATCATCAAGGACGGGGCCAAGATGGTCAACGCGGTGGCGAACTCGGTGGTGCCGAAGATCACCGTCTTCGTGGGCAACTCCTTCGGCGCCGGCAACTACGCGATGTGCGGCAAGGCCTACGGCCCCCGCTTCCTCTTCGCCTGGCCGTCGGCCTCGATCGCGGTCATGGGAGCGCAGCAGGCGTCCGAGACCCTGCTGGCGATCCAGCTCAAGAACCGGGGCGACGAGGTCACCGAAGAGGAGAAGCGGCGGCGTCTGGAGGAGGTGCAGGCCCGCTACGAGGCGGCCATGGATCCGCGCTACGCCGCCGCCCGGCTCTGGGTGGACGCGATCATCGACCCGGCCGCGACCCGCGAGGTCGTGGCGCGCGCCCTCTCCTGCGCCGCCTCCAACCCGGTCGTCGAAGAGTTCAAGACCGGGGTCCTCCAGACCTGAGGCGGCGCCGGCGCCGGTCCGCCACCGCCGCCGAGCGCGCCTGGCAGGCGGCCGCCGCGTGCTAGCCTATGAGTTCGCGATGACAGTCAGGATCGGGAACGGTCAGGGCTTCTGGGGAGACAACGTCGACGCGCCCGTCGAGCTGCTCCGCGGCGGCGATCTCGACTACCTCGGCATGGACTACCTGGCCGAGGTCACCCTGTCGATCATGATGCGCCAGAAGCTCAAGAACCCCGATCTCGGCTACGCGACCGACTTCGTCGAATTCGTCCAGAGGGTGCTGCCCGAGCTCAAGCGGCGCGGGGTGCGGGTGATCACCAACGCCGGCGGCCTCAATCCGCGCGCCTGCCGCTCGAAGATCCACGAGGTGGCGCGCGAGCTGGGGATCACCGGCGTGCCCGTCGGCGTCGTCGAGGGGGACGACGTGCTCGCGATGCTCCCCGAGCTGCTAGCCGCCGGGCACGAGCTGCGCAACATGGAGACGGGAGAGGGGATCGCGACGGTGCTCGAGCGGGTCAGCAGCGCCAACGCCTATCTCGGCGCCTGGCCGGTGGCCCGGGCGCTCGACGAAGGGGCGCTCATCGTGCTCTGCGGCCGGGTCACCGACACCGCGCTGGCGCTGGCGCCGATGATCCACGAGTTCGGCTGGGGACCCGAGGAGTGGGACCGGCTGGCGGCCGGCACCATCGCCGGCCACATCCTGGAGTGCGGTCCGCAGGCGACCGGCGGCAACTTCAGCCGCTGGTGGGAGGTGCCCGACCTGTGGAACGTGGGCTATCCGCTGGTCGAGGCGCGCGCCGACGGCAGCTTCACGGTCACCAAGCACCCCGGCACCGGCGGCATGGTGACCGTCGAGACGGTGGCCGAGCAGCTCGTCTACGAGATGGGCAACCCCGCCGAATACGTCACCCCCGACGTGATCGCCGATTTCACCTCGGTGAAGCTGGCCCAGGAGGGCCCCGACCGGGTCTCGGTCACGGGCGCCCGCGGCGCCCCCAAGACGCCGTTTCTCAAGGTCTCGGCTTCGTATCTGGCCGGCTACAAGGCGAGCGGACAGATCACCGTCTCCGGACCGCGCGCGGTGGAGAAGGCCGAGCTCGCCGCCGAGATCGTCTGGAAGCGGCTGGAGCGGGCCGGAGTCTCCTTTCCGCCGGACAAGCGGGTGGTCGAGAAGGTGGGGATCGACGCCTGCCTGCCGGGCATCCTGCGCGCCGAGAGCGAGCCGCCGGAGGTCGTGCTGCGCCTCGGGGTGCGCGACGCCGAGCGCGCGAAGGTGGCGCGCTTCGGCAAGGAGATCGCGCCGCTCGTGACCTCGGGCCCGCCGGGGGTGACCGGCTTCGCCGGCGGCCGCCCGAAGCCGCAGGAGGTGGTGGCGTTCTGGCCGGCGCTCCTGGCCCGCGGGGTGGTCGAGGAGCGCATCGAGGTGAGCGTGGAGGAGGCGTGAGCGCGCGGGGCCGGCGGCCGCCGGATCGCGGCGCGGAGGGGAGCGCCGCTTGAAAGTCGCACTGCGCGACATCGCGCACGCGCGCTCGGGCGACAAGGGCGACGGCAGCAACGTCGGCGTGATCGCCAACTCGGCCGAGCTCTACGCGGTGCTGCGCCGGGAGGTCACGGCCGAGCGGGTGAAGGAGCACTTCCGGCACGTCTGCCGCGGCGCGGTGGAGCGCTTCGAGGTCCCCAACCTGCTGGCGCTCAACTTCATCCTGCACGACTCGCTGGGCGGCGGCGGCACCGAGAGCCTGAAGACCGACGCCCAGGGCAAGACCCACGCCCAGGGTCTGCTCGAGCTCGTGATCGAAGTGCCCGACGAGCTGCTGGGATCGCCGTCCGGGGAGGGCGGATGACGGCGGAGCGGGCCGCCCCGGCCCTCGACGTGCGCCGCGACGGCGACCTGCTGTGGGTCACGCTCGAGGATCCCGCGCGGGCGAACGCGCTCTCGCCCGACCTGGTGCGCAGGCTGACCGATCTCTACCGGCGGCCGCTCCTCGACGAAGGGGTGCGGGCGGTGCTGCTGGGCGGCGCCGGCAAGCACTTCTCGGCGGGGGCGGACCTGGAGCACCTGCGCTCGCTCAAGGACGCCGGCGAGGCGGAGAACCGGGCCGACTCGGAGCGCCTGCGGGGGCTGTTCGAGGCGGTCCTGCGCCAGGAGGCGCTGACCGTGGCGCGGGTCCACGGGGCCTGCGTGGCCGGCGGCTGCGGGCTGGCGACGGCGCACGACTTCGTGGTCGCCTCCGAGGACGCGCGCTTCCTCTACAGCGAGGTGCGGATCGGCTTCGTCGCCGCGCTGGTGGCGACGTTCCTGCCGCTGCGGCTTCGCGGCGCCGACATCCGGGAGCTGCTCCTCAACCCCGACTTCGTCGGCGCGGAGCGGGCGCTCGAGATCGGCCTCGTCAACCGGGTGGTGGCGAGGGCGGATCTCGACCGGGCCGCGGAGGCGCTGGCCGTGGAGGTCCTGGAGCGGGCGAGCGGCACTTCGATCGCGCTCACCAAGCGTCTGCTGCTCGACGTCCTCGGACGCCCCCTGGACGACGCGCTGGGGCGGGCGGCGCGCCTCAACGCCGCTGCCCGCGCGACGGCGGACTGCAAGCGCGGCGTCGCCTCCTTCCTGGAGTCGAAGGCGACCCCGAACTGGCGGGAGGCCGGAGAGTGACGCGCCCGAAGCGGCTCTTCCTCTTCGACGTGGACGGGACGCTCCTCTCGTGCGGGCGCCAGATCCGGCCGATCTTCCGCTCGGCGATGGTGGACACCTTCGGCACCGCCGGCGACATGGACGGCTACGACTTCGCGGGCAGGACCGACGACGGGATCGTGACCGACCTGCTGGCGGGGGCCGGTCTGCCGCTGGCGAGGATCGCCGCCGGGATCGACGCCGCCCGCAGGCTCTACCTCGAGCGGCTCGAGCGCGACCTCGACGCGCGGCGGATGCGCCTGCTGCCGGCGGTGGTCGAGACGCTCGAGCGGCTGGCGGAGCGCGAAGACGCCGCGCTGGGACTGCTGACCGGCAACTGGGAGGGGGGTGCCCGCATCAAGCTGGGGCGCTTCGACCTCAACCGCTTCTTCGCCTTCGGCGCCTTCGGCGACGGCGTCACCGACCGCGCCCAGCTGCCGCCGCTGGCGCTCGAGCGGGCCGCGCGGGTCTTCGGCGGCTCGTTCCTGCCCGAGGAGACCCTGATCGTCGGCGACACCTCGCTCGACGTGGACTGCGGGCGCCGCCACGGCATCGCGGTGCTGGGAGTGGCGACGGGCGGCACCTCCGCCGACGCCCTGCGCGCCGCCGGGGCCGACTGGGTGATCACCGACCTGAGAGCGGCCGGCGCGCGACTGCCGGCGGCCTTTGCCTGAGGAGCCGGGAGCCATGGCCAAGATCACGATCGACGACGAGGTCCGGCGGACGCTGCGCCGGGTGCTGGTCGAGGAGCACGACCTGCTGGACAGCGTCCGACGCCAGCGCCCGAGCCCCATCCCGGGCGAGGAGGGCCGCTATCGCTGCACCTGCCTGGTGGCGATGCGCCGTCCGCTCGACCCGGAGACCGCCGAGATGAGGCGCGTGGAGGTGTCGATCCGCCCCGAGGGGGAGGGCTGGGCGATCTACGCCGTCGAGGGGCTGGAGGGGGTCGAAGGGGTAGGGGAGTAGCCGACCGGCGAGCGGGTCGAAGCTAGCCGAGGGCGCCGCTCTCCAGGTCGGCCAGGACCTCGTCCGTGGTCCGCATCTCGACGCCGCGCGCTCGCCAGCCGGCGAGGAGCCCCTCGGCCTTGCCGGCGTCGATCGGCTTGGTGGCGTCGGTGACCAGGGTCACCGCCGGCACCCCGCGGGCCAGGAGCCCGTCGATCGCCGCGCGGTTGCAGACGTCGAGCGCGACGCCGTAGACCACCACCCGCCGCGGTGCGAGGACCTCCAGCAGCCGCTCGGCGTTCGGATTGCTGAAGACGTCGAAGCGCTTCTTGTGCACGAGGACGGCCGGGCGCTCGCCGGCGACGCCGCGCCGCAGCTCGCCCTCTTCCAGGGACCGGTGCCCGACCTCGAGCGTCCAATGCTGCCGGGTCTCGGGGATCCTGTCGGCGCCGGGCGTTCCGCGCAGGCAGTGCGGCGGGTAGGTCGTCTCGAAGTCGGGCTCGTCGCTGAGCTCTTCGTCGCCGGGCTCGTGATCGTCGGCCGAGGCCACCACCGGCACCCCGTGGCGCGCCGCGCCCGCGGTCAGCCGCCCGAGGTTGCCGGCGATCTGCTCGGCCCCGGGCACGTAGAGCTTGCCCGCCTCGCGCATGAAGTCGACCTGGGTGTCGACGTCCCAGAAGAGGAGCGGCCGCGAAGCCTCCGTCATGCCGCCCGCTCCTCGCCGCTCTCGATCGGGAGCCCCAGGTGCCGCCACTCGTGCATGCCGCCGGTGAGCTCGACCCGGCGCCGCGCCCCGAGGCCCTGCAGGGCGAGGCTGGCCTCGCGCACCGCCGGATCGTCGGGCTGGCGGCCGACGATGAAGAACTCGGCGTCGCGGCTCGAGCCCGGCGGCAGGCCGGAGGCGAGCGCCGCCGCCGAGACGTGGAGCGAGCCGGGGATGCGCGCCGCCGCCCATTCCGAGCGCGGCCGCACGTCGAGCACCACGAACGGCGGATGCGCATGGCGCAGCCGCCGCGCCAGCTCCGCCGCGTGGGTCTGGAAGATCACTCCGTCGAAGTGTGGATCCATGCGCTCGCCTCCGCCTGGGCGCCGCCGCCCGTCGGGGGATGGTACCGCCGGGTGCCACACCGGGCAAGCGGCAGCGGCGCCGGGCGGCTGCCGCCGCTCACAGGTGGCGGCGGAACCAGGCCTGGGTGGCGTTCAGGGCGGTGATGAGCTCCGGCGTGGGGCCGGCGAAGGGGTGGCGGGCGCCGAAGGTGTGATCGCCGGCCGGCACGACCAGGAGCTCCCGCTCCGGGGCCGCCTCGGCCGCGAGGCGCTCGCCCTCGGTCGCGGGGACGGTCTCGTCGAGGGCGCCGTGGACGACGAGCCAGGGGGCCGCCCGCCGCCTCGCCGCCGCCCCCAGGTCGAGCCGCTCGCGGTTCGCCTCGAAGTCGTCGAGCA
>JBFJMD010000099.1:0-7785 GCA_041634115.1 Thermoanaerobaculia bacterium
CCAAGAAGGTCACCACTCTGCAGCCTGCCGCACGTAAGTAACTGCAAAATAGAGTCTTAGGCGTCTCTCTGCCCAGCCTTTCAAGCTGGCAACACGGGTTCGAATCCCATTGGGGACACCATTGGAAAGTCTGCCGACCTAGCGACCGATCGCTCGAGCGATGTCCTGCTTGGAGGCTCCAAGGGCCAGCAGCGATCGCGTGAGCAGATCCAGGGACACGGAGGGATCTCCCGCCTCGATCTTGGCAACTCTCGACTGGCTCGATCCAAGCCGCTTCGCGAACTGAACCTGAGTAAGCCGCTGCTTGCGCCGGAGAGTCTTCACAGCATGGCTTAGTTGGAGCTTGAGCTCGACGTAGGCCTCTTCCTCGGGCGAGAGCTCCAGGAACTCCGCGACCGTCCCTTCCCGCCAGCCCTTCTCCCGCAGCTTTTTCCATCTGGACTTATCCATGGTCATACTCCTTCAATCGGCGCTGGCAGGCTTGGATGACCTGCTTTGGCGTCCTCGCGGTCTTCTTGGAGAAGGCCTCGAGGATCAGGATGGCATCGGTGTCGATCCGGTAGACGATTCTCCACGTCTTGCCCTCGTCGTTGATGCGCAGTTCATGGCAGCGGCGCCCGATGACCGGCATCGGTCTGGATTGAGGTTCTCGCCTCGCTGGAGCCTGCGGAGCATGAGGCCTGCCTCGATGCGAGCCGCTGCCGAGAACGGGGGAGTCTTGATCTCCCCCGCGAGCCAGCGAAGAGGTCTGTCTCCCGCGCTCATCTCTGGAAGTTATGTCAGATATGACATAAAAAGTCAACATTGAGGCAGCGGCCATGTGATGCCGAGCGACGGAGGCAGTCGGCGAGCCGAGCTGGATCTCGTCCAGCACCACCGGGCCAGTGTGAACGCCTACCTGTTCTCGGGCACGATCCAGCCACCGACGGGCTCGATGGCTCTCGCCTCGCCCTCGACGAAGCGCACGACGTAGCTCCCCTTCGATGCGTACCGCTGGCCGGGGCCGAGGCTCAGGCGGGGGAAGACGCCCGGGTTCAGCTCGTTCTCGGTCTCGTGCTCGACGCTCTCGACGAAGAAGTCGCGCGAGAACCGCCCGACGATGTGATGCAGGGCGTGGTCGGTGACGGTCAGGGCGAAGTGGGTGTGGAGCTGCGCCGCCTCCTCGTCGGCCGGGAGGCCGCGCGACCGCAGCCAGGCGCGCAGGCGGTAGAGGCGCGCCGGCTCGTGCCCTGGCAGGGCGCGGGGATAGGTCAGCCGGATGCGGTCGCGGGCCGGCCCGTCGATCTCGGGCAGCTCGCCGAGGAGACCGTGCGCCAGGACGATCCGGCCGATCCCGGCGTAGGGCTCGGAGCCGAGATCCAGACCGTCGAGATCGGGCCCCTCGAGCCACAGGACGAGCACCTCGGGACGCCGGGAGGTGACCGCCGCGGCGATCTCCGGGCCGGCGGGCGCCCGCGGGCCGATGGCGAGCTCGGCGAGCTCGACCGCGGCTCCCTCGAGGCCCGCCCGCAGGGCCCCGGCCAGCGCCTCGCCGCGCGGTCCCCGGCGAAAGACCTGGGTGACGCGGCCCGCGGGCAGGGCCTCCGGGCCGGCGCGCAGATAGGCCGCGAGCGCCGCCGCCTCGCCGGGCAGGCCGCGCGACAGGTAGAGGGTGTAGGCCCCGGCGTCCGGCCCCGGCAGCTCGACGTTGGGAAAGAGGCAGGGCAGCTCGGTCTGCTCGCAGAACCGGTGCACCGGGCCCCACTCGTCGGTCCCGAGGCCGCCCAGGACGGCGAAGACCGGCCGCCGGCGGTAGTGCGCGTCGAGCTGCGCCCGCCAGGTGCCGGGCGCGCCGTCGAGCTGCCAGCGGTGCACCTGCCACAGCCGGTAGGAGTCGCGGAAGTCGTCGTGATGCAGCGGCGAGCTCCCGGGCCGGGCGAGCAGATCGCGGGTGTCCTGGTTCTTGCGCTCGACGAAGGCGTCCAGGACCGCCTCCACCGCGCGCCGCCGGCGCGGGTCGACGGCGGGGGCGAAGATGGTGGCGAAGTGGATCGTCTCGCTGCCGACGCCCGGGGCGTCCCGCGCGCCCAGTAGCTTGAGATAGGAGACCAGCGACGCCATCTCCGGCGCGGGTAACGCGTAGCGCGGCATGATCGGGTCGAGCCGGCGGCCGGAGGGGTCAAGGCCCTCGCGCAACGCCAGCTCGAGGCTCGCCGCGGTGTAGGCCGGCCGCACCCGCGGATCGCGGGCCTCGCTGTAGAGCCGCTTCGGCAGGACGTCCTGGAAGAGCCGGCTGAACAGCTCGGCGCGATCGAGGCGGCGCGGCCCGAACAGGCTGGGGCCGGTGACCGGCGGCGCGTAGAGGCCCCCTTCGGTGGAGCCGTAGCCGCTGCGCCGGTGGCAGCTGGCGCAGCTCGCCTGGGCGCCGGCGACGCGAATCTCTCCGAGCGTCGTCGCCGAGACCGGGGCGCCCGAGGGCAGGAGGCCGTCGCGGTAGATGCGGGCGCCGTCGCCGGCCGCGCTCGTCGCCACCGCCGGACCCGCGCCGACGAGCAGCGCCAGGGCGGTCAGCGTGCCGGCCGAGCCGGCGCCCCTCACGGTGCCGCCGCCAGCCGCCGGTACTCGGCGACCAGCTCGCGCCCCGTCGTGAAGCCGTCGAGGCGCAGCCAGGGGTCGTCGGGTGCCACTCGCAGGTAGGTCGTCGGCAGGTGCCGCATCTTGTTGCCGCGATAGGCGTCGAAGGCCTTTTGCACCCGCACGACGTCGTCGAGCGATCCGGTCAGGAAACGCCAGCTCGGGGTCACCCCGTAGCGCGCGGCGTAGGCGCGCAGCCGCTGCGGCGTGTCGTGCTCCGGATCGATGGAGATGGACACCAGGCGCACGCGCTCGAGCTCCGGGCCGAGCTCCTCCTGGGCGGCGCTGAACGCCGCGCTCAGGACCGGGCAGACTCCCGGACAGGTGGTGAAGATGAACTGCAGCATCACCGCGCCGGGCCCGCCGAGGGCCGCCTCGAGGCCCACCCGCCGGCCGTCCATGTCGACCAGGTCGACCGCGGGGACCTGGTAGGCGACCAGCGAACGGCTGAAGCGCGGCTCGGCGGCGGCCGTGTGCTGGTGGCCGGCCTGGGAGGTCTCGCCCTGGAGCGGCGCGCCGCAGCCCAGCGCCAGCGCTGCGGCGAGCACCGCCCGCGGCCAGACGTCCCTAATGCACCGAGTAGATCGCCACGTCATGGTGGAACGGGTCGAACTGATAGAAGCGCAGCCGCCGCGACGGCTCGAAGTTGAACTTGACCTCGAAGCGGCGCGTGCTCGGCACCCCATGGGGATCCTGCTCGTCGCCGGGCAGGCCCGGCGGGGCGCACAGGAAGCCGTTCTGCTTGCCGGTGTTGATCCAGAAGTGGGCCCGGCCGAAGGTGAACCAGCAGCCCGACCCGGCGACCTTGACCGAGGACTTGAAGGCGTTCTCCCAGCCGCGGTTGCCGCCGAAGTCGGCGATGTTGTAGGCGTGCGGAAAGTGATCGCCGTTGTGCAGCGTGACGTGGAGCACCGGCTCCTCGCCCGGCGCCCCGTAGCCGGACTTCCAGCTCGCGAACCGCGTCTCCCAGTCCGGCCAGCGCACCCAGCCTCCCGCGGTGAGCTGGCCGTAGGTGGTGTTGTTCACGTAGAGCACCGTGATGTCGGAGCCGGGGTCCGGGTTCAGCCCGTCGAGGCAGCTCACGTTGTGCTCGGCGTTCGGGTCACGCTCGTAGCAGGGCAGCTGGGTGCGGTCTTTCCAGGCGTCGAACGCGGGCAGCGCCTGGCTGGCGATCAGGGAGTCGATCTCGCCGAGGAGGTCCCACAGGGGCCCTTCGGCCAACAGCTCCTCGAGGATCGCCTGGCAGTCGCCGCCTTCGGACTCGCTACAGGCCCGCCAGGCGCCGAGCCCGGCCTCCCAGGCCGGCGCCAGCTCATCGCTGGCCGCTGCCGCCGTCCCCAGCACGCGCCACATCCGCTTGGCCGGCGCCAGGTCGCCGATGCGGCCGATGGCGTAGAGCTTGTCCTCCTCGCTGTCGGTCACCGACGTGCACATCGGCAGGTCGGGGATCCCGCACGTGTTGGTGGCGCATTCCGGCATCTCGGGTTTCGTGGCGCAGGTCGGCGAGGTGGCGGGATTGCAGAACACGGCCTGCTCGAACTGGGGCAATCTGCACCCGGCATAGCTGGCCGGACAGATGCCGTCGGGCTGCGGTCCGCCCCCGCCGGAATCGGCGGCCGGCACGATCGCCCCCTTGGGGACCTTCTTGAAGACGTTCTCCATCACCT
The DNA here is from genome assembly GCA_041634115.1 of Thermoanaerobaculia bacterium. Taxonomy (GTDB): domain Bacteria; phylum Acidobacteriota; class Thermoanaerobaculia; order Multivoradales; family JAHEKO01; genus JBFJMD01. The sequence continues at coordinate 4,281 of JBFJMD010000099.1, forward strand.
GGATGCGCGGCGGGTGCATCCGCCATCCCCAGGTGTAGACCAGGTTCAGGTAGTCGCCCGGCGGCATGCCGAGCCTGAACACCGTGCGCGTTCCCTCCTCCATGTTGAAAAAGGTCTGGTCCATGCCGATGTGGGCCGGTGGGGAGCCGGGGGCACAGGTCCCGCTTGCATCGGCCGGCGGCGTCCACGGCCCGCCGTGCTCGGTGGGCGCGACGCACGGCGTGCCGAAGCCGTGCTGGCTCTTGGTGCCCTTGACGAAATGCCACGGCAGGCGCTCGCAGCCGGCGGCCCGCCGCTCGTCGGCGGTGCCGCCGACGGTGCAGTAGTCGCCGGCGTTCCACGTCAGCTCACCCTCCCTCCCCGCCTCGGGGTGGAACCAGGGACTGTCGAGGAAGTTCGCGAAGGGCGAGAAGTCGTCGTGGCCGCGGTTCAGGGTGTCGACGATGTAGGTGACGGTCCAGGGCACGTCCAGGACCTCGCTCGGATCGAGGAAGGCGGTGTCGGCCTCGATGCGCTGACCGAACCAGATCTGGTGCACGGTGACGTTGCCGCCGACCTTGTTTCCCGCGGCGTCGAAGATGGGCTCGACCTTGCCGACCTTCTCGGGTCCCTTGTAGTGCAGCAGCGGGAAGCCGTCGTAGGCGCGCGTCGCCAGCCGGCTGTCGGCCAGCGAGTTGCCCTCGATGATGTCGATGCCGAGGCCGATGAGCTCGGCGATGTCGGAGAGGTGGAAGTCGATCTCGCCCGCCGCGCTGGCGGCGGTGCGCGCCGGCTCGTGCCGTAGCCGAACGATCTCGAAGATCCCCTTGCGGATCGAGTGGAAGAGGTCGAACAGGTCGTCCTCGGGCGAGATCGGGTTGATCTCGCTCACCACCGGGTCCGGGTGCAGGTTGTACGGCACGTCGGGGGTGGAGGGCAGCGTGTTGGCCATCTCCACGCCCCCGCCGTCGTACATGTTGGTGTAGACGTTGGGCAGCAGGTTGGTGCCCGGGAAGGTGAGGTAGTTCCACGGGTTGGCGGGCACTTGGCCGCCGGGCCCCACCTTGAAGTCGGGCGGCAGACCCAGGGGCGGCGGCACGTTGGCCGAGTAGATCTGGCTCATGCCCGGCGGCAGCGCCATCTCCGCCGGCAGAACGCCTTCGCCGGTGTCGACCCGGGTGATGCAGGCGTCGGGGCATTCCACGCAGGAGGGGACCTCGAGCTCGGCGAGGTCACTGATGCAGAAGTGGGACTGCCGCGAGATGGGCGGCCTGGGCTGGGGGTACGGGTGACAGACACCCGGCAGGCCGGGATAGCTCGGCGAACCGCGGAACGGGCACGGCGGCGGCTTGTAGGTGGTCTGGGCGAGAACGCCCGCAGCTCCGAGCGCGGCCAGGACGGCGGCGACGGCCAGGGCACGGCGGATGGGATGCGGTCGGGAGATCATGATCGCCCTCCTTCTGTCATCGGCGCTCGCGGGCCGCGGCGGCGCGGCGGCCCGGTGGGCGGCGGCGCCGGGCTCACCCACGCCAGCCGCGCGGCCAGCCAGCGCGGATCGGCGATGGCCGGGCACGAGCCCCACAGCCCGGTCGCCTCGTTGCCGTAGCGCACCAGGCCGCGCGAGCAGTCGGGCCCGGAGGCGTGCCCCAGATGGTGCGCCGCCCGGTCGACGAAGAAGCTTCTCTTGAGCCGCTCGACGTCGTCCGGCTCGGCGTTGAGGAACAGCCAGCCCTCTCGCGCGCCGTGCCGCCGGGCGAAGGCCGCGAGGTCCCTCGGCGTGTCGCGCCGCGGATCGACCGTGAGCGAGTAGAGGAAGACCTCCCGCCCCAGCCGGTCGCCGAGGAAGCGCTGGGCCCGGGCCAGGTTTGCGGTGACCGGGTGCCCGGCCTCGCCGGCGATGGACATGAAGTTCACCATCACCGTCCGTCCGGCGATCAGGTCCTCGTAGAAGCGTGCCCGCTGGCCCAGGTGGGTGGTGACGACGAGGTGCGGGAAATGCCGCGCGTTGGGGCCGGCGGCGGCGGGGTCGCAGACCTCCGCCGGCGCCGGCGCGACGCCGCCGTGGGCGACGGCGGGCAGCGCCACGGCCCCCGCGGCCAGGGTGGTCAGGACCTCGCGGCGGCTCTTGGTGGTGTCGTCCCGGCGCTCAGCCATCGATCACCTCCGTGGCGGCGGGCCGGTTCTCGAGGTGGGGTCGCGCCGGCGGCCGGTCGTCGGGGAAGGGCGGGTCGTAGCCCTCGACGCCGTAGACCTCGGCGGTATCCCGGGGCTCGTCGAAGCCGCGACCCGGCTCCATGATGTCCCAGCGGATCATCATGGCGTGGTCCTCGTGCACCACGTTGTGGCAGTGCATGACGTGCTTGCCCAGGAAGTCGTTCCACTTCATGATTACCTTCACCTCGTCGCCGGGCAGCAGCGTCGCGACGTCGCGCCGCGGCCCGCCCATGTAGAGGCGCGCCGGCTGGCGCTGCTTTCTCCCCAGGTACTCGATCAGCGACAGGCCCTCGTCGTCGCCGGTCTGGATGAAGCCGGGGCGATAGGGCTGGCCGTTGATCTCCAGGAGCATGAACTCGGTGAAGTGGCTGTGGATCGGGTGCGACCAGTCGTTGCCGCCGTTGCGCAGCACCCAGATCTCGGCCGAGCTCTGGTCGATGCCGGCGTCGATCCGGTTGGGGTCGAACACCCGGCCGTTGATGGTCCACAGGCCGCCGTCGTAGTCGAAGTCCCAGGTGCGGGTGCGCTTGACGTCGCTCAGGTCGATGGTCGGCAGGGGCCGCAGCTGGTCGGGAATCCGGCTCGGGTCCGCGGGCGTCTCGGGCCCCACCTCGAAGGCCACGATGGGCAGGGCGCCGTCGGGCTCGTAGGTGCGGCCGCTGGGCCCGGCGCCGTTGTTCTGCTCGAGCACGTTCAGGATGTAGACCATCTGGCCGGGCTCGAACTTCGAGAAGTCGACGATCACGTCCACCCGCTGCGCCACGCTCAGGTACAGCCCCCACGCCTCGACCGGCTCGGGCAGCAAGTTGCCGTCGCCGGTGATGATCGTGAAGATCTGCTCGTCGAGCTCGGCGTCCGGCCACTTGCGGCCATTGAGAGCGGCGAACATCTTGAGCAGGTAGAAGCGCGACGGCCCGCCGTTGAGCAGCCGCAGCCGGTACTTGCGGCGCTGCACCCGGTGAACCGGCGAGACGACGCGGTTGACCGTCATGAGGTCGCCGATCATGCCGTCGGTGTTCCACTGCTCGAAGACCACGGCGGGGATGCCGGTCGGGTCGATGCCGCGGTCCACCGCCAGGCGGGCGTCCTGGATGATCAGCGGGATGTCGAACTCGCCGCTCGGCAGCCGCCAGCCGGTCGTCTCGTCGCCGGTGTCCTCCTCGTCGAACAGCAGGTAGAAGCCCGCCAGGCCGGCGTAGACGTTGGCGGCCGTGAAGTCCATCCGGTGGTCGTGGTACCAGAGCGTGGTGAGCTTCTCGCGCGGGTCGAAGCCCGACGGGAAGTTGGGGTAGTGGTGGTCCCAGAACTCGCC
>JBFJMD010000100.1:0-7749 GCA_041634115.1 Thermoanaerobaculia bacterium
GCCGAGAGCCTGCCCCGCTGGCGACCCTTTCCGGACACCCGGCCGGCGCTCGAGCGGCTGGCGGCGGGCGGCTGGGGCCTGGGCATCCTCTCCAACGTGGACGACCGGCTGCTGGCGGCTACCGTGCGCGAGATCGGCGTCGGCTTCGAGCTCCTCGTGACCGCGGAGAGGGTGCGCTCCTACAAGCCCGCCCCCGGGCACTTTCTCGCCGCCCGCCGTGAGATCGGCGAGCGGCCCTGGACCCACGTCGCCCAGAGCCTGTTTCACGACGTTGCCCCCGCCCGCGAGCTGGGGATCCCGTGCGCCTGGATCAACCGCAAGGGCGAGCCGCGACCCGCCGACCTGGCGCCGGAAGCCGAGCTGCGCGACCTCGCCGCCCTCGCCGAGCGCCTGCTCGGCGCCGGGCGCTGACCGTCGCCCGGCTATAATGGTCCCGCTCCCGCGCGCGGGAGCCAAGCCGCGATCATCTGCCCGAGATCATCGGGCCGGCGCCCCCCGCGGACGCCGGACTGCAGAAGGGGGACATTCGCATGGACCAGTTGAAAGACACCCTGGGCTCGATCTCCGACACCTTCGCCGGAGAGCTCGGCGCCTACCTGCCCAATCTCGTCGCCGCGCTGGCCATCCTCGTCGTCGGCTGGCTCCTCGCCTTGATCGTCTCCCGCCTGGTGCGAGCGGCGCTCAAGCGCACCTCGATCGACAACAAGATCGCCGGTTGGGTGCGCGGCGAAGGCGAGCCGACGCCCGACATCGAGCCCGCGGTGGGCCGGGTGGTCTTCTGGCTGCTCATGATCTTCGTCCTGATCGCCTTCTTCCAGGTGCTCGGGCTGACCGTGATCACCGAGCCGCTGAACCGCTTCCTGAACCGGATCTTCGAGTACGCGCCTCAGCTGCTGAGCGCCGGCGTCCTGCTGCTGGTCGCCTGGCTCGTGGCGAGCGGCGTCCGGCTGCTGGTGCGGACGGCCCTGCGCGGCCTGCGCCTCGACGAGCGGGTCGCCGGCGAGACCGAGCCGCCGGCCGAGGGCAAGCCGCCGGTCGAGGGCGAGCCGCCGGCCGAGGGCGAGCCGCCGGCCGAGGGCGCCAAGGAGCCCTTGTCGCTTTCGACGATGCTCTCGGAGACGGTCTACTGGCTGGTCTTCCTTCTGTTCCTGCCGGCCGTCCTCGACGCCCTGGCGCTCGAGGGCCTGATGGGTCCGATCCGCTCGATGGTCGGCGAGCTCCTCGCCTTCCTGCCCAATCTGCTCGCCGCCGCGGTCATCTTCGGCATCGGCTGGTTCGTGGCGCGCATCGTCCAGCGCATCGTCAGCAACCTCCTCGCCGCCGTCGGCGTGGACTCGCTGGGCGAGAAGATCGGCCTCGACCGGGTGCTCGGAAAGCAGCGGCTGTCCGGACTGCTCGGGCTCGTCCTCTACACGCTGATCCTGATCCCGGTCCTCATCTCGGCGCTCAACGCGCTCGAGCTGGAGGCGATCACGCGGCCCGCGAGCGCCATGCTGGACCGCATCCTGGCGGCCCTGCCGGCGCTCTTCGGCGCCGCCCTCGTGCTCGCGGTGGCCTACGTCATCGCCCGCGTGGTCGCGGGGCTGGTCACCAACCTGCTGCGCGCCGCCGGCTTCGACCGCGCCCTCGGCAACCTCGGGCTCACCTGGAAGAAGGAGGGCGACGAGGGGGGCGCGTCGGCGCTCGCCGGCAAGCTCCTGGTCGTGGTCGTCATGCTGTTCGCGGCGATCGAAGCGCTCAACCTGCTCGACTTCACCCGTCTCGCCGAGCTGGTCTCGGCGTTCATCGTCTTCCTCGGCAACGTCCTGCTGGGACTGGCGATCTTCGGGCTCGGGCTCTATCTCGCGAAGGTCGCCGCGGGCGCGATCCAGGCCAGCCGCGGCGGCGAGGCGTCGATCCTCGCCAACGCGGCCCGCGCCGCGATCGTGGTGCTCGCCGGCGCCATGGCGCTGCGCCAGATGAACGTCGCCGAGGACATCATCAACATGGCCTTCGGGCTGCTCCTCGGGGCCTGCGCCGTCGCCGCGGCGATCGCGTTCGGCATCGGCGGCCGCGACATCGCGCGCGCCGAGCTGGAGCGCTGGACGAAGCGGCGGGGCGGAGGGCAGTGACCGCGCTCCGGGACCGGCCGCGGCCTCTTCGATTGTGTTAGGGTGACGCCGCGCCCGGGACCCCTCGCGGCGGTGCCGCAGCTCGCTCGGGCCCGAGTAGACGGGTGCCTTGCGGGGTGCGGGATCTTGGCGATCGACGCGAAACAAGGAGGAAGCTGATGACGCGCTGGCATCGAGCGGTGGTTGTGGTGGCGTTGCTACTGGCCTGCGGAGGCGTCGCGGTGGCGCAGACCGGCGGCGAGGAGGGCTACTACCTCGACGAAGAGACCGACGACGCTCCGGGCCGCTTCTCGCTGGGTATCGGGTTCGGGCTGGTCGAGCTCGGCGACAACGTCATCCAGGGCCAGACGCTGCTGATCGACGACGACGTCGAGCCCTACTACGTCGTCAACCTCCGCATCGCTTTCGGCGATCGCCACGCCTACGGTCACGCCGTCCGCGGCGGATTCCGCGGCTACCTCGAGCCCGAGCTGGGCTACTGGTCGTCCAGCTCGCCGGGCGCCTCGCAGAGCGACACCCTCGTCGGCCTCAATATCGTCGGCGGCGTGCCGATGAGCGCGGTCGAGTTCTTCGTCGGCGCCGGGGTCGCCATCCACTTCCTGGACAGCACGGTCAGCGTTGCCGGCATCGCCGACACCGAGGACGAGACGATCGGCGTCAACGCCCACTTCGGCCTCGACGTCGCGGTGAGCCGGCGGGTCAGCGTCTTCGGGGTCGGACGCTTCGACCTCATCGACGACGACCGCGACGAGCTCGAGGGCAAGGCCTACCTCGGGCTCCGATTCCGGATCTAGCCGGGCCCTCGCCGGGGCCCACGTCCCCGGGACGGGCCGCGCGCCGGATGGAATTCGAAAGCTCGGTCCGCGTCGCCGCCCCGCCCGAGGCGGTCTTTCCGGCGCTGGCCGATCCCTTTCGGCTCGACGGGCTCACCCCCGACTGGATCCGCTTCCGGGTCGCGAGCCGGCCGCCGCTCGAGCTCGGCCCCGGCGCCCGGGTGGACTACCGGCTCTCGTGGCGCGGGCTGCCGATGCGCTGGCAGAGCCGGATCCGGGAGTGGCGGCCCCCCGACGGCCTCGCCTACGAGCAGACCCGCGGACCCTTCCGGCGCTTTCTCCACCGCCAGGAGTACCGGCCGGTCGAGGGCGGCACGCTCGTCGTCGACCGCCTGGAGTACGCGGTCTTCGGCGGTGCGCTGGTGGCGCGCCTCCTGGTCGCGCCGGACCTGCGACGTCTCTTTACGGCCCGGGCCGAGCGGCTGCGCCGGGCCTTCGGCGCGGCCTGAGGCCGGTCAGCCGCCTCCCCTGGAGGCGGAGAGCTCGGGGTCGGCGTAGCTCGCCACCGGGTCGCACGTGCAGACCAGGTGGCGGTCGCCCCAGGCGTTGTCGATGCGGGCCACCGGCGGCCAGTACTTGCGCTCGCGCACCCAGGGCGCGGGGAAGGCGGCGAGCTCGCGGCCGTAGGGGTGGGCCCAATCGTCGCCGGCGATCTCGCGCGCGGTGTGCGGGGCGTTCTTGAGCACGTTGTCCTCGCGGTCCGCGCGTCCGGCCTCGATCTCGCGGATCTCCTCGCGGATCGCGATCATCGCCTCGCAGAAGCGGTCGAGCTCCTCCTTCGACTCGGACTCGGTGGGCTCGATCATCATCGTGCCGGGCACCGGCCAGGACATGGTCGGCGCGTGGAAGCCGTAGTCCATCAGCCGCTTGGCCACGTCGTCCACGGTGACGTCGGCGCTCTTGCGGAAGGCGCGCAGGTCGAGGATGAACTCGTGGGCCACGAAGCCGTTCTCGCCCGTGTAGAGCACGGGATAGTGGTTGGCGAGCCGCTTGGCCATGTAGTTCGCGTTGAGGATCGCGACGCGGCTCGCGGCCGTGAGACCCTCGGCCCCCATCATCGCGATGTACATCCAGGAGATCGGCAAGATGCCCGGGCTGCCGTACGGAGCCGCCGACACCGCGCCGATCGCCCGCTCGCCGCGGCGCGGCGCCGCCGGGTGTCCGGGCAGGTGCTCGCGCAGGTGCTCGGCGGCGCAGATCGGTCCCATCCCCGGGCCGCCGCCGCCGTGGGGGATGCAGAAGGTCTTGTGCAGATTGAGATGGCAGACGTCGGCGCCCAGGTCCGCCGGCCGGCAGAGCCCGACCTGGGCGTTCATGTTGGCGCCGTCCAGGTAGACCTGGCCGCCGTGCTCGTGGACGATCTCGCAGACCCGCCGCACCCCCTTCTCGAAGACGCCGTGGGTCGAGGGGTAGGTGATCATGAGCGCCGCCAGCCGCTCGCGGTGGGCGGCCGACTTCTCGGCGAGGTCGCCGAGGTCGACGTTGCCGGCCGCGTCGCAGTCGACCGGCACCACCTGGAGGCCCGCCATGACGGCGCTGGCCGGGTTCGTGCCGTGGGCCGAGGTGGGGATGAGGCAGACGTCGCGGGCGCCCTCGCCGCGGGCCTCGTGGTGGGCGCGGATGACGAGCAGCCCGGTGAGCTCGCCCTGGGAGCCGGCGTTGGGCTGCAGCGAGACCGCGGGCAGGCCGGTGATCTCGGCGAGCCAGCCCTCGAGCTGCTCGAAGAGCCGGGCGTAGCCCGCGCCCTGCTCCGCGGGGGCGAAGGGATGGAGGTCCGAGAAGGCGGGCCAGGTGATCGGCAGCATCTCGGCCGTGGCGTTGAGCTTCATGGTGCAGGAGCCGAGCGGGATCATCGAGTGGGCGAGCGAGAGGTCGCGCTCCTGGAGCTGGAAGAGATAGCGCAGCATCTCGTGCTCCGAGCGGTAGCGGTGGAAGACGCCCTGGGCCATGAAGTCCCCCCGGCGGCGGTGGGGCGCCGGCAGCGGCCGCTCCCCCTTCGCGGCGAGCTCGGAGAGCGGCCCCGGGGCCGGGCGGTCGAGGGCGGCGGCGAAGACGGCGAGCAGCTCCTCCAGCTCCGCCGGCCCGACCGTCTCGTCGGTGGAGAGGCCGACGGAGCCGTCGCCGTAGTCGCGCAGATTGACGCGGCGCCCGCGGGCGCCATCGAGCAGCCGCGCCGCGGTCTCCGCCCCGAGCTCGACCCGCAGCGTGTCGAACAACGGACGCTCCTCGAGCTCGAGCCCCAGCCGCCGCAGGCCCTCCGCCAGGGTCAGGGCCGCCGAGCGGACGCGGCCGGCGATCCGCCGCAGCCCCTCGGGCCCGTGGTAGACGCCGTACATCGCCGCCAGGATCGCCGGCAGCACCTGCGCGGTGCAGATGTTGCTGGTCGCCTTCTCGCGGCGGATGTGCTGCTCGCGGGTCTGCCGCGCCAGCCGGAACGCGCGCTCGCCGCGGGCGTCGCGCGAGACCCCCACGACCCGCCCCGGGATCGTGCGCTCGAGCTCGTCGCGGGCGGCGAGGTAGGCGGCGTGCGGGCCGCCGTAGCCCATCGGCACGCCGAAGCGCTGGGTCGAGCCGACGGCGACGTCGGCGCCGAATTCGCCCGGCGGCCGCAGCAGCGCCAGCGCCAGGAGGTCGGCGGCCACCACGACCAGCGCCCCGGCCTGGTGGGCGCGCTCGGCCAGCCCGCTCCAGTCGACGATGCGGCCGTCGGTCGTCGGGTACTGGACGAGGACCCCGCAGGGGGTCGCGGCGCCGAAGTCGAGCCGCTCGGGGTCACCGCGCCAGATCTCGATGCCGAGCGCCCGGGCGCGGGTCTCGACCACGGCGGCCGTCTGCGGGTGGCAGCCGTCGGCGATGGCGAAGGAGGACCGCTTGCCGCGGCTCGCCGCCCAGCACATGCCCATCGCCTCGGCCGCCGCGGTCGCCTCGTCGAGGAGCGAGGCGTTGGCGAGCGGCAGGGCGGTGAGCTCGGTCACCATCGTCTGGAAGTTGACCAGCGCCTCCAGGCGCCCCTGGGCGATCTCCGCCTGGTAGGGGGTGTACTGGGTGTACCAGCCGGGGTTCTCGAGGACGTTGCGCAGCACGACCGGCGGCGTCACCGTCGGGTAGTAGCCCTGGCCGATGTAGGAGCGGAAGACCTCGTTCTCGGCGGCGAGCCGGGCGAGCCGCGCCAGGGTCTCGCGCTCGCCGGCCGGGGGGCCGAGGTCGAGCGGCCGGTCGAGCCGGATCGACGCCGGCACCACGGCCTCCTCGAAGGCCGCGAGGGAATCGAAGCCTAGGGCGCCGAGCATGGCCTCGATCTCGTCGGGCCGCGGCCCGAGATGGCGATCGACGAACGGATCGAGGGGTCGGTCGAGGAGGTCTGACATGCGAGGGGCTCCTGGGTGAAGCGGCCGGCTCGGCGCCGGCCGCGCGGGCGGGGTTGGTCCGGACCCCCCCGATGCGCTAGATTATGGCAGCCTCGCGGGAGGATGTCAGGCGTGCGGCGGGCACGGGCGGCGCCGGCGGCTCCTCGACGTCGCATCATGAAGGGGAACCTGACAGCTCTCGCGGCGCTGACCCTCGCCTTGGCGCTGGCGGCGCCGCCGGCCGCCGCCCAGCCCCAGACCGGGGTGCACATCGTCCGCCGGGGCGAGAACCTGCGCAAGATCACCGCCCAGTATCTGGGCTCCCAGCGCGAGTGGGAGCGCAACTGGCGGCTCAACCCCGACATCGAGGACCCCGACCGGCTCGAGCCGGGGCAGCGCATCCGGGTCTGGCTGGAGCCGCAGAAGGCGATCCCGACCGCCAAGCTCACGGCGGTCTCCGGCCAGGTCGAAGGCAAGCCGGTGCCGCTGCCCTGGAACGAAGCCCGGGAGCAGGACCTGATGGTCGAGCGGGACGGGCTGCGCACCCGCGCCAAGTCCTCCACCGGCCTCGAGTTCACCGACGGCACGAGCGTCGTTCTCTCCGAGGAGTCGCTCATCTTCCTGCGCCGCACCGGCCGCACCCTCGCCGGGATCGAGCGCAAGACGGTCGAGATCGTGGAGGGCCAGGCCGAGGTCGAGTCCCGCGCCACCGGGCCCGAGCTCGCCGAGATCGAGATCCTGGTCGGCGGCACCCGGGCGACCTCCAAGATCACCGAAGACGGCCGCGCCCAGGCGCGCGCCCGGCGCGCCCCCGAGGGCGGCGCCAGGGTGATGGTGTACGAGGGGGAGGGCGAGGTCGAGGCGGCGGGTCAGAAGGTCGAGGTGCCGCGCGGCATGGGCACCGCGGTGCCGGAGAACGCGCCGCCCCCGCCGCCCGAGAAGCTGCTGCCGGCGCCCGCCGCGCTGGAGCCGGAGGCGGGGACGGAGTGGCCGTTCCCCAACCCGCTGTTCGCCTGGGAGCCGGTGGAGCTGGCGGCCGGCTACACGGTGGAGATCTGCCGCGATCCCGGCTGCGTCGAGCTCGTCGACCGCCGGGTCGGCCTGGCGGGCGAGAGCTGGCGGGCCGAGCCGCTGCCGGTGGAGGAGCTCTACTGGCGGGTGACGGCGGTGAGCGAATCGGGCCTCGACGGCTATCCGAGCGCGGCGCGGCCGTTCCACATCCTGACCGACCGGCTCGACACCGATCCTCCCACCGGCGTCGTGCGCTTCGAGGGCTCGAGCGTCGAGACGGCGCGCGGGGTCTTCTACGACCGCGCTGTCCGGGTCGAGATCTCGGTCGCCGACGCCCAGAGCGGCGTCGAGAGCTGGTCGCCGCGGGTCAACGGCGAGGTCGTCGCGGCGGCGGGCCTCGCCGGGCCGTGGGCGAGCGGAGAGCACGTCGTGGACGCGGTGGCGACC
>JBFJMD010000101.1:0-7736 GCA_041634115.1 Thermoanaerobaculia bacterium
CCTGACCACCCAGAAGGCGGTCTACTTCGTCGTCGCCCTCGGCCTCGCCTACCTGGTGGAGGCCGGGCTCGAGCGGCCGCGGCGGCGCGGGCTCGTGCTGGCTCTCCTCTTCGCCGCCGGCAACCTCGCGGCGCTCGCCGCGTACGGCCTCTGGTTCGGCGGCGGCCGCGCCCTCGAAGTGGCGGCGATGATCTTCACCAGCCCGCTCGAGGTCGCCCTCGTCGCCGACGACTACTACTGGAACCTGCGCCGCTACGTGCTGCAGACGCTCGCCCGCAACGAGCTCGCCTACGGGCTCTCCTTTCTGGGCGCGGCGGCGGCCGCCTGGGGCTGGCGCGGCCTCTCCCGCGAGCGGCGGTTCGCCCTCGTCGCGACCGCGGTCGTCGCCTTCTTCGTCTTCGCCCACAACCAGCCCTGGCCCTACGTCTTCGTCATGGTCCTGCCCTTCCTCGCCCCCTGGGGCCCGGGGGCGATCCGGCTCCTCGGCGGCGAGCGGGGGCCGCGGCCCGCGCTTCTGCTGGGCGCGCTGTTCCTGCTCGCCTTCTCCTTCGCCCGCAACGTCGAGTACCTGGCCCACGACAACGCCGAGCAGGTACGGGTCATGCGCCAGGCCGAGCCGCTGCTGGCGCCCGAGGACCGCTACGCCGACGGCACCGGCATGCTGCCCACCCGGCGCTGGGCGGGCGAGGACTGGGTCTGGGACGCGATGACCCTGGCCAAGATCCGGCGCGAGCTCGAGGCCGGGGAGTCGCCGGCGCTGGACCGGATCTTCCTCGACCGGCCGAAGCTCTGGATCTACAACTACCGGGTGGCGGCGCTGTGGAGCGCGCTCGGGCCCATCCTCGAGTCCTCCTACGTGCCCGTCTATCCCAACGTGCTGCTGGCGGGGGTCCGGGTCGAGCCCGCTCGCGAGGCGGAGCTCGTCAACTTCTGGGGGGGCGAGTTCGCGCTGTACGACGAGTCGGGCCGGCCCGTCGCGACGCCGTTCACGGTGGACGGCCGCGAGGTCGCGGGAAGGGTGCCGCTCGAGCCGGGCCGCTACGCGGTGGCCGCGCCGGCGGCCGGCGGGCGGCCGCTCTACCTGTTGCCGGCCGGGCTCGACCTGCCGCCGCTCGGCGCGGTGGACCGCCCGATCCGTCTGTACGACGGGGTCTACGAGTAAGGCGTCGTGTCCGGGATCGCCGGGATCTGCCACCTGCCGCCGGTGGCGGCGGAGCGCGCCGAGGTCGAGGCGATGGCGGCGGCGCTGCGCCGCCGGGGGCCCGACGCCGGCGGCGTCTACTGCCGCGGCGGCGTCGGCCTCGGCTGCCGGCGGCTGGCGGTGATCGATGCGGCCGGGGACGCCGCGACGCCGATCGCCAACGAGGACGGCTCGGTGGTGCTGGTCTGCGACGGCACCATCTACAACTACCGCGAGCTCGCCTCCGAGCTCGCCTTCCGCGGCCACACCCTGCGCGGCCGGGGCGACGCCGAGGTCGTCGTCCACGCCTGGGAAGAGCACGGGCCGGCCTGTCTCGGGCGGCTGCGGGGCGCGTTCGCCCTCGCGCTCTGGGACGCCGGGCGCGAGGAGCTCCTGCTGGCGCGCGACCGGCTGGGCGAGAAGCCGCTGTTCTACGCCGTCGGCCGCGAGCGGCTGGTCTTCGCCTCCGAGATCGAGGCGCTGCGCGGGGTGCCGGGGGTCGATCTCGAGGTGGATCTGCAGGCGCTCGGCGAGTACGCCGCCTACGGCGCCGGCCTGGGCGAGCGCACGATCCACCGCGGGGTGCGCCGCCTGCCGCCGGCGCACACGCTGCGACTCTCGCTCGCCGGCCAGTCCCTGGAGCCCCGGCTCGAGCGCTGGTGGGCCGTCGCCGCCCGGCCCGAGGAGGAGACCGGGGAGGGGGAGTGGCTCGAGCGCCTGGACGCCGCCCTCGCCGAGGCGGTGCGGCTGCGGCTGGTGGCCGACGCGCCGCTCGGGGCGCTGCTCTCCGGCGGCCTCGGCTCGGCGCTCGTGGTCTCCCAGATGGCGCGCGCTAGCACCGCGCCGGTGCGCACCTTCAGCGTGGCGGCGCGCGGCTCGGAGTCCGACGAGACGGAGACGTCGCGCGCGGTGGCCGAAGGCCTCGACGCCGAGCACGCGCGGCTCGAAGTCGAGCCGGCGGCGACCGACGAGATGCTGGAGGCGCTGGTGGAGATCTACGGCGAGCCCTTCGGCGACGAGTCGGCGCCGAGGACGATCCAGCTCGCGCGGGCCGCTTCGGGGGCGATGAGGGTGGCGCTGACCGGCGACGGCGGCGGCGAGGTCTTCCTCGGCGAGCGGCGTTACGCCGACGCGCGGGCGCTCGCCCGCTGGAGCGGCCCGCTCGGCGATCGCGGCCGCGCCGCCCTCGGCCGCCTGGTGCGGCGCCTTCCGGTCTCGGCGCGGCTGCGGCGGCCGCTCGCCGGCGTCGCCCTCACCGGGTTCGAGCGCTACCGCCACCTCAGGGGGTGGACGGACGAGCGTCTCGAGCTGCTGCGCCCGGAGGTGCGGGCGGAGCTCGAGCCGCCGTCGCGGGGCGGCCTGGCGGCGGCCTGGCGGCGCTCGGAGGGTGCCGGGGAGCTCGACCGCCACGCCCTCGCGGACCTCGAGACCGCCCTGCCGGACGGCACGCTGGTGAGGCTCGACCGCGCCTCGATGGGCCACGCGCTCGAGCTGCGCGCGCCGCTGCTCGACCACCGGGTGGTCGAGGTCGCGGCGCAGATGCCCGCCCGCTTCAAGCTCGAGGGCCGGACCGGCCGGTCCGTCCTGCGCAAGCTCCTCCTCCGGCACCTGCCGCGGGCCCCGGCCGGCAGGGCGGAGCGGGGCCGCGGCCCCGCCCCCGGCGGCTGGCTCCGCGGCGGCCTGACCGGCAGCTTCGAGCGCATGGTCGTGGACGGCTCGAGCCCGATGTGGCGCTACTGGGACCGGGAGGCGGTCGCCTGGCGGCTCGAGCGGCACCTCGCCGGCGGCGCCGGCCTCGGCACCGGCCTCTGGCGGGCGCTCGTCTTCCACCGCTGGGCGGAGCGCCACCTCGCGTGACCGCGGGCCGGCCTAGAGCAGGTAGAAGATCCCGATCACCACCGCGCCCCAGAGGGCCAGGTTGACCACGAAGGGGGCGTCGGCGACGAGGGCCTCGGTGGGGTTGAGCAGCGACGACTTCTGGTAGATCAGGTAGAGGTAGCGGAAGACCCCGAAGAGCACGAACGGCACCGTGTAGACCATGTAGCGGCTCTGCTCGGGACCGAGGTTCTCGGCCGAGACCGAGTAGAGCGCGTAGGCGAGCACGGTGGACGCGGTGACCACGTTGATCATCTGGTCGAGGAACTCCGCGCTGTAGTGGGAGAGCACGCGCCGCTGCTCGGAGGCGCTCTCGTTGAGCAGCATCAGCTCGTGCCGGCGCTTGGAGAAGGCGAGGAAGAGGGCCACGAAGATGGTGCACAGCAGCAGCCAGGCCGACACCTCCACCCGGATCGCCGCGCCGCCGCCGAGCACCCGCAGCAGGAACCCGAGGGCGAGGGTCATGACGTCGAGGATCACCAGGTGCTTGAGCCAGAGGGTGTAGCCGAGGTTGAGCGCCAGGTAGCCGAGGAGGACGGCGGCGAAGGCGGCGCCGATCGCGGCCGCGCCCGCCGCGGCGGCGAGCGCGAGGGCGACGGCGACAGCGGCGGCCGGGGCGACGCCGATCGTGCCCGCCGCCAGCGGCCGCTCGCGCTTGACCGGATGGCGGCGGTCCTCCTCCCGGTCGCGGATGTCGTTGAAGACGTAGACGGCGCTCGAGGCCGCGCAGAAGCAGGCGAAGGCGGCGAGCGCCAGCGCGATCGCCCGCGGATCGGCGAGCCGCTCGGCGAAGACGAGCGGCGCCAGCACGAAGACGTTCTTCGCCCAGTGCGAGGGGCGGAGCAGGCGAACGAGGGCTGCGAGCACCGCAGGCTATTGTAGCCTCCGGCCGAGGGATGACGACCGAACCCGCCGACGGCCCGCGAGGGGCGACCGAGGCGCCGGCGAGCCGCCGCCGCTTCGCCCTCCTCTACGTCCTTCCGACCCTCCTGCTGCTCGCGGCCGCGGTCTGGCCGCTGGTGACGGGCGAGCGCACGCTCTACCTGCGCGATGTGCTCAACACCCACTTCGAGATGCGCTGGGCGCAGGCCGAGGCGATGCGGCAAGGCTACCTGCCGCTGGTCGATCCCTGGCGCGCCGGCGGCCAGCCCCACCTCGGCAACCCGAACACGGGCGCCCTCTACCCGGACAGCGCGCTGCTCTGGTTCGCGTCGCCGCTGTGGGCGCTCAACGCCCACTTCTGGCTCCACCTGCTGATCGCCCCTTTCGCCGGCTACTGGCTGGGCCGCGCCTGGGGCCTCGGCCGGGAGGGGGCCTGGGCGACGGGGGTCGCCTACGCCGCGAGCGGCTTCCTGCTCTCCGCGATGAACCTCTACAACCTGATGGCGGGGCTCGCGCTGGCGCCGGCGCTGACGGCGGCGGTGCTGCGCCTGACCGCGGAGGACCCGCCGCGCTGGGCGCCGGCGGCGGCCGGCGCGATCTGGGCGCTCCTACTGCTGGGCGGCGACCCGATGACCGCGGCGCTGGCGCTCGTCCTGGCGCTCGCCGCGGCCGCGTTCCGCGGCGGCGCCCGGCGCTCGACCGGGCGCCCGGCCCGGCGGCCGGTCGTCGCCATCCTCGCCGCGCTCGCCCTGGGCTCCCTCGCCGCCCTGCCGCTGCTGGTCGAGTTCCTGCGCGTCCTGCCGCAGTCGTACCGCGGCTACTGGGGCTTCTCCGAGGCCGCCGCCACGATCGGAAGCTGGGACCCGCGCACCGCCCTCGAGTGGCTGCTGCCGCTCGCCTTCGGGCGGCCCGACCTCGGCTTCTGGGGCCGCGATCTCTACGGCGGCGAGCTGCCGCTGTTCTACTCGCTGGCGCCCGGGGTCGTCGCGCTGGCGCTCGTCGCCGCCTCCGGCCGGCCGCGCGGCCGGGCGGCGCGCTGGGCCTGGGCGGCGATCGCGGCGGGCGGCTTCCTCGCCCTCGGCCGCTTCAACCCGGCGATCGGCTGGCTGCTCGAGCTCGGCGGCCGCGGCCTGCTGCGGCTGCCGGTGAAGCTCTGGCTGGCGGTGGCGCTGGGGGCGTCGCTGCTCGCGGGCCTCGGCTTCGAGCGGGCGCTCGCCGAAAGGCATGGCCGGCGCGCGGCCGGAAGGGCGCTCGCCGCCTTGGCCGCGATCTACGGCGTCTCGTGGCTGGCGCTGGCGGCGTGGCCGGAAGCGGCCGCGGGCTGGCTGCGCGGCCGCGTCCCCGCCGGCTTCCCCGACGCCCTGGTGGACCAGGGGCGGCTGCGCTGGAGCGGGCTCTGCCTGCTGTCGCTCGCGCTCGTCGCCCTGGCGGCTCTGCTGCTGCGACTCGCGGCCCGGCGGCCCGCGGCCGGGGCGGCGCTGCTGGCGCTGCACGCGGCGAGCCAGCTCTTCTTCCTGCGGCCGCTGCTGGCGACCGACGAGGCGCGGCTCTATGAGGAGCCGCCGGCGCTCGTGGCCGAGGTGCCGGCTCGGTCGCTCCTGGCGCACGGCAAGGCGGACGACCTCTTCGGGCCGCAGCGGGTGCCGATCGAGAGCTACCCCGACCTGCGGCTGATCTGGCTCCAGCGCCAGACCTGGGCGGAGCTCTTCCCCTACGCGGCCGCCCGCTGGGGGCGGCGGGCGGAGCTGGCGATCTCGCCGGAGGGGCTCGACGCCTTCCTGACCCGGGCGACGGCGGAGGCGGTGCGGCGGCTGCCCGATGCCGGCCGGCTGCGGGTGCTGGAGGCCTCGGGGGTCGATCGGCTGCTGCTCGGCAGGCGGCTGGAGGCCGAGGCGGAAGCGGCGGCGGAGCTCCTGCGCTCGCTGCCGACCCCCGGCGGCGAGATCCACCTCTACCGGCTGCCCGGGGCCGCCGAGGAGGTGCAATTCGTCGGCCGGGTGCGGCGCTCGCCGCACCTGAACGACGGCCTCGAGGCGATCCTCGACCCCGGATTCGATCCGCGCCGGGACACGGTGCTCGCCGGCGAGGGTCCCGAGCTCGCCGGCGAGGGGGGGCGGGTCGGGGTGCTCCGTTCGGAGCCCGAGGAGCTGGAGATCGAGGTCGAGGCGGCGAGCGCCGGCGCGCTCGTCGTCCAGCGCACGTTCCTGCCGATCTGGCGGGCCGAGGTGGACGGCCGGGCGGCGCCGATCCGGATCGCCAACTTGCACCGGATGGCGGTCGAGCTCGGGCCGGGACGCCACCGGGTCACGATCCGCACCGACCGGCGGCCGCTCGCGGCCTCCTCGGCGGCGGCCGCGCTGGGCATCGCGGGGCTCTTCGCCCTGCTCGCCCGGCCGCCCGGACGGGGGCCCGGGCGGCCCGCGAGCGGAGGGAGGCCGGCCGCGTGACTGCTAAGCTCCGGCGGCTTCGACTCTCGCCCTCATGACCGTCCCCCGCAGCTTTCGCAAGGTCCTGATCGCCAACCGCGGCGAGATCGCGGTGCGGGTGCTGCGGGCGCTGAAGGAGCTCGACATCCGCGGCGCGGTCGTCTACTCCGACGCCGACCGCGAGGGCCTGCCGGTGCGGCTCGCCGACGAGGCCTACCGGATCGGGGCGCCGCCGTCGCGGGAGAGCTATCTGCGCGCCGGCGCGATCGTCGAGCTGGCGCGCGAGATCGGCGCCGACGCGATCCACCCGGGCTACGGCTTCCTCGCCGAGGACGCGGCCTTCGCGCGCCGGGTCGAGGAGGCCGGGATCGCCTTCATCGGGCCGCCGTCGGCGGCGATGGCGGCGATGGGCTCGAAGCTCGAGAGCCGGCGGCTGATGCGCGAGGCCGGGGTGCCGGTGGTGCCCGGCGGCGAGACGGCGCTCGCCGACCGCGACGAGGCGGCCGCCTTCGCCGCCGAGATCGGCTACCCGGTCATGGTCAAGGCGTCGGCCGGCGGCGGCGGCAAGGGCCTGCGCTTCGTCGCCGGCCCGGAGGAGCTGGCCGGCGCCTGGCGCGCCGCGCGCTCGGAGGCCGCCGCCAGCTTCGGCCGCGACGACGTCTACATCGAGAAGTACGTCGAGCGGCCGCGCCACGTCGAGATCCAGGTGCTGGGCGACCACCACGGCAAGATCGTCTCGCTCGGCGAGCGCGAGTGCTCGATGCAGCGCCGCCACCAGAAGGTGGTCGAGGAGGCGCCGTCGCCGGCGGTCGGTCCGGAGCTGCGCCGCCGGATGGGCGAGGCGGCGGTGCGGGCGGCGGCCGCGGTGGGCTACGCCAACGCCGGCACGGTCGAGTTCCTGCTCGCCGCCGACGGCGAGTTCTACTTCCTGGAGATGAACACCCGGCTCCAGGTCGAGCACCCGGTGACCGAGATGGTGACCGGGCTCGACCTCGTGCGGGCGCAGATCGCGATCGCCCAGGGCGAGCCGCTGGGCGCCGAGTTCGAGGGCGTCGAGCCCTCCGGCCACGCGATCGAGGTGCGGCTCTACGCCGAGGACCCCTACCGCAACTTCGTGCCCTCGCCGGGGCGGATCGCCCGCCTCAGGCTGCCCGAGGGGCCGGGCGTGCGCAACGACTGCGGCGTCTACGAGGGCGGCGAGGTGACGATCCACTACGACCCGATGCTGGGCAAGCTGATCGTCTGGGGCCGCGACCGCGAGCAGGCGATGCTGCGGCTCGACCGGGCGCTCGCCGAGCTCCGGCTCGAGGGGATCCGCACGACGGTGCCGCTCTACCGGGCGCTCCTGGCCGACCCCGACTTTCTCGCCGGGC
>JBFJMD010000102.1:0-7697 GCA_041634115.1 Thermoanaerobaculia bacterium
GCGTACTCGAAGTACGCTGACGAGCGCGAAGGGAGCGTAACGCAGCAGATTCAGGGACATACGCTGTCGCAGTAGGCCATCGGTGAGAAGGTCAGGCTAGCGGCCGCCGTTTCAGATTCCGGCCCCCGATAGCATTGGCGGCCGTGGGCGAGATCGATCGGCGGGCGGATTCGGAGCGCGGCGACGCCGAGGCGCCGGCGGGGCGCGGGCTCGAGCACCTCGGGCGGCGGCTGCTGGTGCCGGCGGCGCTGGGCCTCGCGGTGCTCGTCGGGCTGGCGCTGGTCGCCGACGCCCGTGAGCTGGGGCGGGAGCTGCGCCGGTTCGATCCCCGGCTGCTGGCGCCGGTGCTGGCGCTGTCGCTGGTCAACTACGCCCTGCGCTTCGCCCGCTGGGAGATCTATCTCAAGGCGCTGGGGGTGCGGCTGCCCTGGCGCGAGAGCCTGGGGGTGTTCCTGGTCGGCTTCGCGCTCTCGGTGACGCCGGGCAAGGCGGGCGAGCTGGGCAAGGCCTGGCTGGCGCGCGAGCTGGGGGGCGGTGCCGCGCGGCGGACGGTGGCGGCGGTCCTGGCCGAGCGGGTGACGGACGTCCTCGGGGTGCTGGCGCTCGTCGCGGGGACCGCGGCGGCGGCGACCGGCCGGGCCTGGATCGCCGCGGCGGCGCTGGCGGTGGGGGTCCTGCTGGTGGCCCTCCTCTCGTGGGGCCGCGCCGCCCGCGGGCTGATCGGCCTCGCCCGGCGGCTGCCGGCGGTGCGGGGGCCGGTCGGCGTGCTGGGCGAGGTCTACGAGCGGCTGCGGGAGCTGCTGCGGACGTCGCGCCTGATGCCCGCCGTGGCGCTCGCGGCCCTCGCCTGGGGGGCCGAGGGGATCGGCTTCGGGCTGGTGGTGCGCTCCTACGCCCCGGCGGCCTCGTACCCGGTGGCGGTCTTCAACTACGCCGCCTCGACCCTGGCCGGCGCCGCCTCGATGCTCCCGGGCGGCCTCGTCGTCTCCGAGGGGGCGCTCACCGCGCTCCTGGGCCTCCAGGGCCTCGCCACCGCCGCGGCGGCTTCGGCGACGCTAGTGATCCGCGCCGCGACCCTCTGGTTTGCCGTCGCCCTGGGCTTGGCGGCGTTGCCCTGGATCTTCCGGCGGCTGGGTCGGTCGCCCTCCCGATAGGAGCTCGCCGGCGCCCCCTGCCCGGCGCGTGGTGACGTATGCTATCATATGTCCATGAAGAGGACGACGATCTTCATCGATGAGCCCGCCGAGAGGGACTTGAAGGCCCTGGCGGAGCGTCAGGGCCGGCCGAAGGCCGCTCTCGTCCGGGAGGCCATCGGCGAGTACCTGGCCCGCAACCGGCCGACGGGTTCCCGGCTCGGCTTCGTGGCGGCCGGGCGTAGCGGCCGAAGCGACGTCGCGGAGCGCCACGAAGAGCTGCTCTGGAGCGAGAGAGACGGCGACGAGCCCTCCGGCAGCGGCCGGCGATCTTGATGGCGCTGCTCCTCGACACCGGCCCGCTCTACGCGCTGGCGGACGCGGACGACGGCTGGCATCGGCGGGTCCGGGACTTCCTGGAGAAGTCGCAGGAGCTTCTTCTGGTGCCGGTGACGGTGCTTCCGGAGGTCACCTACCTGATGCACACACGGCTCGGGCCGGAGGTGGAGCGCCGCTTCGTCGCCTCGCTGGCCGCAGGGGAGCTGACCCTCGAGCCCCTGGCCGCGCCGGACATCTCCCGCGCCGAGGAGCTTCTCGCCGCCTACCCCTTCCTCGGCTTCGTCGACGCCACCGTCGTCGCCATCGCCGAGCGCCTGCGCCTCACCGGAATCGTGACCACGGACCGGCGCCACTTCGGCGCCGTCCAGCCCGTGCACGCCCGGGTCTTCGAGCTCCTCCCGGATTGAAGCGAAAAGGCCGACCCACCGCCGCGCTCGGTGCCGGTGGCCCGGGACTTGCCTCTGTCGTCAATCCTCGACCGATGTCGAATTGACTGCGCTGCCCTCGGTCGGCAATCCCCGAAATCTCCAGACACCTCCGGCCGCTCGCGACGGAACTCGGTGAATAACGCGGGCTAGGGCAGCGGCGGCGGGTAGTAGCCGTCGCGCCAGCCGCGCTCGGCGTAGTAGGCGAGCTGCCGAGAAAGCAGGCCGCGGAGCGTCCGGTCGAGCGCCTCGGCCTTTTCCGGCTCCGCCGCCAGCAGGTCGCTGGTCTCCCCCGGGTCGGCCGCGAGGTCGAACAGGCGCCGCTCCCGGCGGTCCCAGTTGACGACGTACTTCCAGCCGTCGAGCAGCAGCCCGTCCTCGAAGGTCAGGCCCTGGATGGTGAAGAAGAGGGGCCGCCCGGCGGCCGAGTAGCCGGGCTCCAGGATGTCGGCCCGGCCCTGGAAGTTGCCGTGCGGCGGCAGGCCGAGATAGGCGAGTAGCGCCGGCCCCACGTCGAGCAGCGACACCGGCTCTTCGACCACCCGCGGCTCGACCCCGGGCAGCCGCAGGAGGAGCAGCGAGCGCACCTGCTCCTCGTAGAGCGAGGTGCCGTGGGTGGGCTGGCCGTGCTCGTAGAAGGCTTCGCCGTGATCGGAGACGACGACCAGCGCGGTCCGCTCCCACTCTCCCCGCGCTTCGAGGAAGCCGACGATCTCGCCCAGCCAGCGGTCGGCGTAGGCGAGCGCGTTGTCGAAGCGGTTGAGCATCACCGGCACCTTCTCCACCGGGTACTGGAGGAAGCTCGCCGGGAAGTCGAGAGCCCAGGGAGCGAACGGCCGCGGCGCCTCCGCCGGGACCTCGTAGGGAAAGTGGTTGGACTGGAAGTTGAGGTAGGTGAAGTAGGGCTCGGTCCCGCGCTCCTCGCGCCATCGCATCCACTCGCTGACCGGGGTCTCCTCGTAGACCTTGGACTCGACGCCGCGGCCCTTGTGCGGCGCCCGCGGCCAGCTCGGCGAGTGGCGCAGCACCTCGAGCCCCGGGGTGTCGAGGAAGGCGAGCATGTTGCCCCAGCGCTCGTTCTGGCACGAGAAGAGGCTGGTGGCGTAGCCGGCGGGCTCGAGCGCGTCCCAGAGGAGCGTGCGCGGGTACTCGATCGCGCCGTAGTAGTCGTGCCGGTCGTACTTGCGCGGGTAGAGGGACGACAGGATCGCCATCTGCGCGTAGTCGGAGTGGGTCGAGACGGCGTAGGGGCGGGTGAAGACCACCGACTCGGCCGCCAGCCGCTCCAGGTGGGGGACGATCCCCTCGCGGCCGCCCGGCGCCAGTCCCGAGCGCGACCAGGGCACCGACTCGAGCATCACCAGGACGACGTTCGCCGGCCGGACCCCCGGCGCACGCGGCGCGACCCGCGTCCCCGGCCTCGGCGGATACTCGCCGATCGCCGGTCCGCGCCCGCCGGCCGCCGCCGCGCCCGCCGCCGCCGCCGCGGCAGGGGGCGAGAACCCGTGGGTCGAGCGCGCCAGCCAGTAGGTCTCCGGGATGAAGCCGCTGGTGAAGGTCCGCACCGCGGGCGACAGGGCGAAGGTGAGCGCCAGCACCGCGGCGGCGCCCGCGGCGGTCAGGGCGAGCGCTCGCGCGCCGGCGGCCGCGTCCCTGGCGCGGCGCCGCCGCAGCTGGACCAGGACCCCGGCCGCCAGCGCCAGCGCCGCCAGCGGCAGCCCCAGCAGGACCAGGGCCTCGGCCACCTGCGCCTCCTCGACGATCTGGCGGAAGTTGGTGCGGGCGAACCAGAGGTCCGACTCCTTGAGATGGACGCCGGTGGTCCAGAACTTGAGGCTCGAGGCGACCAGGCCGCCGACCGCGAGCGCCAGCGCCAGCGCCTTGACGAGGTCGGCGACCCAGCCGCGGTGGAGGCGTCCGAGCGCCGCTTCGCAGAGGCAGGCGAGCGCCGCGGCGAGCGCCAGCTCGAGGAGCAGCAGCGAGAAGATCGCCAGGAAGATCGCGATGCGGGCCGCCGCCCCGACGAGGTCGGGAGGCACCCGGGTGTAGAAGACGAACAGCACCACCAGCCCGTGCGGAATCCAGCCGGCGGCGAGCGCGGGCAGTTGCGCGAGGGCGGTGTGGAGGGGGCCTTTCATGCGCGGGCGAACGGTGCTCTCGGCCGGTCTCGGCACCGCCCCCGGGGAGACCCGCGGCGGCTCGAGGCGGCCCAAGAATAGCGGAGCGTCCGGCGTCGGCGGGACCTCCCGGGGCGACCGGCCGCTCCGGCCCCGGGTGCTAATGTCCGGCCGTGCCTCGGCGAGCGACGGCGAGACCCTGCCCCCTGTGCCGCGCGGCGGAGGCGAGCCGCCTGCTCGAGACCTCGAATCCGCTGCTCGCGGGGGCGCGCTGGTCGGTCCTCCGCTGCCGCTCCTGCGCGATGGTCTACACCCGTCCCCTGCCGGGCCCGGACGAGCTCTCCCGCCTCTACCGCGACGAGTACTACGGCCGCCCCCGGGCGCGGCCGCTGAGCTGGGACGGAGCGCGCCGGGCGCTGCACGCCGTCGTGATGAGGGACCGCTGCCGGAGCGTCGGCGGCGTCGCGCCCGGGCGCGCCCTCGACGTCGGCTGCGGCGACGGCGATTTCCTCGCCCACCTGCGGCGGCGGGGCTGGCAGGTCGTCGGGCTCGAGCTCTCCGCGGCGGCCGCCGGGCGCGCGCGGGAGCGGGGCGTCGAGGTGCGCGAGGAGGAGCTCGAAGCCGCCGGCTTCGCGCCGGGCTCCTTCGACCTGGTCACCCTCTGGCACGTCCTGGAGCACCTCCCGGACCCGCGCCGGGCCCTCGAGGAGGCGCGGCGCGTCCTCCGGCCCGGCGGGCTGCTGGTGCTCGAGGTGCCCAACATCTCGTCTCCGACCTTCCGGCTGTGCGGCGAGCGCTGGTTTCCGCTCGACGTCCCCAGGCACCTGCAGCACTTCGACCCCCGGAGCCTCGAGCGGATCCTGGCGCTGTCGGGATTCGAGCCGCTGGGGTGGAGAAACCTGCACGCGATGGACTGGGTCCTCGCGGCGATCAGCTTCGTCGATCGCCTGGGAGTGCTCGGCCGGCGGCGGGGCGAGCACTACTTCGTGACCGACCTGCGGCGCGCCCCGGCGGCGAGGAAGCTGCTCTTCGCTCTCGTGGCTCCCGCGATCGCGGTTGGCGCCGTCCCCTACTCCCTGCTGGCGACGGCCCTGAGCGGCCACGGCGAGACGCTGCGGGTCCGCGCCGCGCCGGCCGCGTCATGAGCGCGCGGCCGCTCCCCGGATCGGACGGCGAGGCGCCGGTCGCGGTCTCGGTCGTCATCGTCAACTGGAACGGCGCGAGCGACCTGGAGGAGTGTCTCGCCTCGCTGCGCGCCCAGACCCTGGCCGAGCCGGTCGAGGTGGTGGTGGTGGACAACGCCTCGGCAGACGACTCGCTCGCGGTGCTCGAGCGCCAGCGGCCGCCGCTGCGGGTGATCCGCAACGCGGTCAACCGGGGCTTCGCGGCCGGCTGCAACCAGGGCATCGCGGCGAGCCGGGGGGAGTTCGTGGCCCTGCTCAACGCCGACGCGGTCGTGGAGCCCGCCTGGCTCGACGAGCTGGTCGCCGGCATCCGGACCGACGCCGGCATCGGCGCCTGCGCCTCGCGCATCCACTCCTACGACCAGCGCTCGGTGTTCGACAACGCGGGTCACGTGCTCCACGGCGACGGTCTGACCCGCGGCCGCGGCCGCCTCGAGCCCGACCGCGGGCAGTTCGACGCCGTCGAAGAGGTGTTCTGCTTCAGCGGCTGCGCGGCGCTCTTGCGGCGCGAGATGCTCGACGACGTCGGCACCTTCGACGAGAGCTTCTTCGCCTACTGCGAGGACGCCGACCTCGGATTCCGGGCGCGGCTTCGAGGGTGGAGCTGCGTCTACGTTCCGTCCGCGGTCGTCTTCCACAAGTACTCGCGCTCGACCGGCGCCTACTCGCCGCTCAAGGCACTCAACGTGGAGCGGAACCGGGTCTGGCTGGCGGTCAAGAACCTGCCGCTCCCGTGGCTCGCCGCGAGCCCCGCGTTCACCGCGATGCGCTACTTCTGGCAGGCCTGGGGGGCGCTCACCGGGCGGGGCGCCAGCGGCCGGTTCGTCCGGGAGCGCTCGGCCCTCGGACTCCTCGCGATCCTGCTGCGCGCCTATCTCGAGGCGCTCGGCGGCTTGCCCCGGGCCATTCGGCAACGGCGTATAATCCAAGCCCGACGCAACGTCCGCTCGCTCGAAGCCTGGCGCTGGCTGCGGAGGTTCGGCATCAGCTCGCGCCGCATGGCCCTCACGGATTAGGCGGAAACAACCGGCATGTCGCGCAACCTGACGCAGTACGGCCTGGTGATCGTCGTCGCCCTGGGCCTGCTCGTCAGCCAGTTCTTCCTGAAGGTCGGGGTGCGCGGGGGCGAGCTCTCCGTGGCGTCGATGTCCGGCCTCGGCGAGCTGCTGCGGCGGCTGCTGACGACCCCCAGCCTGTGGGTGGGCTACGGGCTCTCTGCCCTGGTCGCCCTGTTCTGGCTGGTGGTGCTCTCGCGGATGGACCTGAGCTACGCGGTGCCGCTCCTGGGCGCCGTCTACTACCTGCTGCTGGTCCTGGGCAGCGCCGTCTTCCTGCGCGAAGAGGTCTCCGCCTGGCGCTGGCTGGGCACGCTGGCGATCGTCGTCGGCGTGATCCTCCTGTCGCGGGACCGGCCCTGAGCGGCGAGGCGGGCTTGACGCAGAGCTCCGAGCCGGGTGCTTCCCCGGCGGCCGAGGCGGCGGTCGCGGTCGTCATTCCCTGCCACCGGGTGCGCGAGCAGGTGCTCGGGGTCGTGGCGGCGGTCGGGCCCGAGGTCGCCCGCATCTACGTGGTCGACGACGGCTGCCCCGAGGGCTCCGGCAAGCTGGTCGAGGAGCGCTGCACCGACCGCCGCGTGGAAGTCATCTACCACGAGCGCAATCAGGGGGTCGGCGCCGCCACGATCTCCGGCTACCGGCGCGCCGTCGAGGACGGCGCCAGCGTCGTGGTCAAGCTCGACGGCGACGGCCAGATGGACCCCGCCCTGATCCCCCGGTTCGTGCGCCCGATCCTGGCCGGGGAGGCCGACTACACCAAGGGCAACCGGTTCTACACCCCGGAGGGGGTGCGGCAGATGCCGGCGCTGCGGCTGCAGGGCAACGCCGTCCTGTCGTTCCTGTCGAAGCTCGCCACCGGCTACTGGGACCTGTTCGATCCGACGAACGGCTTCACCGCGATCCACGCGCGGGTGGTGGAGGTCCTGCCGCTGTGGAAGATCAGCCGCGGCTACTTCTTCGAGTCCGACCTGCTCTTCCGCCTGAACACCCTGCGCGCCGTCGTCGTCGAGATCCCCATGCAGGCGACCTACGGCACCGAGCGCAGCGGCCTCAAGATCCACCGCGTCATCGGTCCCTTCCTGTTCAAGAACCTGGCGAACCTGGGCAAGCGGGTGCTCTACAACTACTTCATCCGCAGCTTCAACATCGCGTCGGTCAACCTGGTGCTGGGGGGCGCGCTGCTCGTCTTCGGCGTCGTCCACGGGACCTACAACTGGTATCTGAGCTGGCTCACCGGCGAGGTCGCCAGCGCCGGCACGGTGATGCTGTCCTCGCTGCCCATCATCATCGGCATGCAGCTCGCGCTGTCGTTCCTGACCTACGACATGCAGAGCCTGCCCCGGGTCGTCCTCCACCGGCGGCTGTGATCGAGCGACCCGGCCCGCGGCTCGCCCGCCCTCGCGGCCGCGCCTCACGATCCGGCCGCGCGTCCGGGAGCCGCTGA
>JBFJMD010000103.1:0-7677 GCA_041634115.1 Thermoanaerobaculia bacterium
CCGGCGACCATGTCGCCGATCTCGGCCAGCTCCTCGCCGCGCTGCCCCTTGGAGACCGCCCCGATCGGGTAGACGCGGGCGTAGCCGAGCCGCTCCGCCTCGGCGGCCACGAACTCGGTCACCGAGCGGTTGTCGTTGACCGGCTGGGTGTTCGGCATCGCCGCCACCGCGGTGAAGCCGCCGGCCGCCGCCGCCCGGGTGCCGCTCTCGATCGTCTCCTTGTACTCGTGCCCGGGCTCGCGCAGGTGGACGTGCATGTCGATCAGCCCCGGAGTGACGATCGCCCCGGAGGCGTCGTAGACCTCGGCGCCGCCGTCCGCCAGCCCCTCGCCGATCTCCGCCACCCGGCCGTCCTCGATCCGCAGGTCGAGCGTCCCGTCGAGCCCCTGGCTGGGGTCCACCAGCCGCCCGCCGCGCACCAGCAGCCTCGCCGGTCCCCGCGTCACGCCGCCTCCAGGTGGGCGCCGGAGAGCAGGTAGAGCACCGCCATCCGCACCGCCACCCCGTTCGCCACCTGCTCGAGGATCACCGAGTAGCGGCCGTCGGCGACGTCGCTCGCGATCTCGATGCCGCGGTTCATCGGCCCGGGGTGCATGATGATGACGTCGCGGCGCGCCCGCTTCAGACGCGCCCGGGTCAGCCCGAAGAGCTCGAAGTACTCCTTGGCCGAAGGGAAGAGCACCCGCTTGTGGCGCTCGAGCTGCAGGCGCAGCATCATCACCACGTCGGCGCCGCGCAGCGCCTCCTCGAGCGAGAAGGCGACCTCGACCCCCATCTTCTCGATTCCCGCCGGCATCATCGTGTGCGGCCCGGCGACCGTCACCTTCGCCCCCAGCTTGGTGAGCAGGTGGATGTTCGAGCGCACCACCCGGCTGTGCTCGATGTCGCCGACGATCGCCACCTTGAGACCCTCGATCCGCCCCTTGTGCTCGCGGATGGTCAGCGCGTCGAGCAGCGCCTGGGTCGGGTGCTCGTGGGCGCCGTCGCCGGCGTTGATCACCCCGGCCGCGACCCGTCTGGCGAGCATGTGCGGCACCCCGGGGTGGGCGTGGCGGATCACGATCAGGTCCGGCGCCATCGCCTGCAGGTTCAAGGCCGTGTCGACCAGGCTCTCCCCCTTCGACATCCCCGAGTTGCCGGAGGCGAAGTTGATGGCGTCGGCCGAGAGCCGCTTCTCGGCGATCTCGAAGCTCGACCGGGTGCGGGTGGAGGCCTCGAAGAAGAGGTTGATCACGGTGCGACCGCGCAGCGTCGGCACCTTCTTGATCGGCCGGGTGGAGACCTCGCGGAAGGACTCGGCCGTATCGAGGATCAGCCGGATCTCCTCCGGCGAAAGGTCCGCGATGCCCAGCAGGTCCTTTCGCGTCCAGCTGATCTCGCTCATTCCTAGTCCTGGCGCTCCAGGATGACGACCTTGGACTCGCCGTCGGTGGCGGCGAAGTTGACCTCGACGATCTCGTCGGCCGCGGTCGGCACCTTGCGCCCGACGACGTCGGCCTGAATCGGCAGCTCGCGGTGGCCGCGGTCGATCAGCACCGCGAGGCGCACCGCCCGCGGGCGGCCGAAGTCGATCAGGGCGTCGAGGGCGGCGCGGATGGTGCGCCCGGTGTAGAGGACGTCGTCGCAGAGCACCACCGAGCCGTCGCCCAGGGTCTTGGGAAAGTGGGTGTCCTTGACCACCGGCTGCGGGGCGATGGTGGACAGGTCGTCCCGGTAGAGGGTGATGTCGAGCACGCCGACGGGCACCTCGGCCCCCTCCATGCGCTCGATCTCGGCGGCCAGGGCCTCGGCGAGCGGCACGCCGCGGGTGCGGATGCCGACGAGCATGACGTTCTTGACGCCGCCCTCGATCTCCAGGATCTCGCCGGCCATCCGACGGATGATGCGCTCCATCTGGCGAGCGTCGAGGATGGTGCGTCTCGGCTTGAAGTTGGGCGCCACGCGCGGCTCCGGGAGTCGCGGCATGCTACGTCCTCGACGGGGGGCTGTCAATCGAGTTTGGGGGCCGTTTTCCTATGAGCCGGTCGATCGGTGGCGGGTCCCCCCAGGGGCCGGCGCGAGCCACTCGGACTTCGACGGGAGACTCGCGCCCGCGCTCCGCGTGCACGCCGGCCGGCGGGCCTTTTCCGCCTTCGCGGGGTAGCGCCCCCACCCGTGGGGGGCGCATCTGATCAGAACGCCCGGCACGGGTCCTGGCGCTACCACATGTCGCGGTTCCCTGCTACAGTCGCCACCAGGTCTTGTGGTCGCGGCTCCGGCCCTGCTAGCCTGCCGCGCGCGGGATTTTTTCGATCGGACCGCGTCATGCTCAAACTGCGCCGCCTCGAGCTCTCGGGCTTCAAGTCCTTCGTCGATCCGGTCGGCATGGACTTCGGCGGCGGCATGACCTCCATCGTCGGGCCCAACGGCTGCGGCAAGAGCAACCTGGCCGACGCCGTCGTCTGGGTGCTCGGCGAGCGCAGCGCCAAGGCCCTGCGCGGCCGCAAGATGGACGACGTCATCTTCAACGGCTCTTCCCGGCGCAAGCCGCTCGGGCTCTGCGAGGTGTCGCTCGAGCTCTCCACCGAGTCCTCCCTCGAGCACGCCGAGAACGGCTCCCTCACCCTGGGGCGGCGCCTCTTCCGGGACGGCGAGAGCCACTACCTGATGAACGGCCGCCGCGTGCGGCTGAAGGAGATCCGCGACCTGCTCATGGGAACCGGCCTCGGCATCCGCGCCTACTCGGTCATCGAGCAGGGGCGGATCGGGCAGATCCTCTCCGGCAAGCCGCTCGAGCGCCGCAAGCTGCTCGAGGAGGCCGCCGGGGTCACCCGCTACCGCGAGCGCCGGCGGCTGGCGGAGATCAAGCTCGAGGAGGCGCGCGCCAACCTCGAGCGCCTCGACGACATCGTCGCCGAGGTCGAGCGCTCGGTGCGCTCGCTGAAGCGCCAGGCCGGCGCCGCGCGCCGCTACAAGAGGCGCCAGGACGAGTACCGGCGCCTGCTGCGGGCCGTGCTCGAGGGGCGCTGGGGACGGCTCGGAGGCCGCCTCGCCGAGCTGCGCGGACGGCTCGCCGCCGAGGTCGCCCGCGAGTCCGAGGTGACAGCGGCGCTCCACCGCGACGAGGCGGCCCTGGCCGCCGGCCGCGAGGACCTCGACGCCCTCGCCCGCCGCCTCGCCGAGCGCCACCAGCGCGAGGCGGAGCTGGCGGCGCGGATCGAGGGCAAGCAGGAGTTCCTGAAGGGCTCGCACGAGAGGCTGCGGGAGCTGGCCGAGCGGGTCGCCGCCGGGCGCGGGACGGCGGCCGAGCGGCGGCGGCGGCTCGAGGCGCTGGCCGGGACCCTCGAGGGGCTGGAAGCGCGCCGCCGGGAGCTCGCCGGCGAGCGCGACCGCGCGGCCTCGGAGGTCTCCGAGGACGACCAGCGGATCTCCCAGGTCGAGCGCCTCGTCGCCGAGGCCGAAGAGCGGATGGAGGGCCTGCGGGGGCGGCTCTTCACCTCGCTCGCGGACCTCAACGGCCTGCGCAACCGGCTCCACCGCGAGCAGCTCGAGCGCGAGAAGGGCGACCTGCGCCGCAAGCACCTGCTCGAAGAGCGCGAGCGCAAGGAGCGCGAGGTCGGCGAGGCCAAGGAGGCGGCCGCCGCCGCCGAGGAGAAGGTGCGCTCGCTCGAGGAGAAGACCGCCGGCTACGAGACCCGGCTGGGCGAGCACCAGACGGCGCTCGACGAGCTGCTGGCGCGCCACGCCGAGGGCGCCGCCGCCCGCGACGCGCTCGCCGCCGAGCTGGCCGCGCTGGGGCGTCGCCGCGAAGTCCTGGCCGAGCTCGGCCGCACCCACCGGGAGCGGCGCGAGGCGCTCGTCGAGGCGCTCGCCGCCGCCGGGCTGGGCGAGCCGGAGTTCCTGGCCGACCGCCTCGACGTCCCCGCCGGCTGGGAGCGCAGCCTCGATCTCTACCTGGGCGAGCTGGCCGACGCGGTGATCGTGCCGCCCTCGAGCGAGGGCCTCGAGCTGGCGGGCGCCCTCGCCGCCGGCCGCGGCAGCGGCCGGCTGCTCGAGCCGGCCGACCCCTTCGCCGCCGCCCCCGCGCCCCCGGCGCTCGACGACCCCGCGGTGCGGACCTCGCTCGGCGAGGCGCTGGGGCTGCCGCCCGCCCTCGCCGCGGCGCTGCCGCCCGCCTTCCTGGTGGAATCGTCCGCCGACGCCGCCCGGCTCGCCCGCCGCCATCCCGGGATCGCCTTCCTCTCCCGCGACCGGCTCTGGGCCGCCGGCGGGGTGATCGCCGTCGCCGGCGAGCAGGCGCCGCCGGGCGCGCTCGCCCGCGAGCACGAGCTGGCCGCGACCGAGGCCGGGATCCCGCCGCTCGAGAGCCGGCGGGGGGAGGCGGAGGAGGCGCTCGAGCGGCTCGCCGCCGAGGTCGGGCGCGAGCGCGCCGCGATCGGCGAGCTGGACCGCGAGCTGGCGGCCGAGCGCCAGGAGCTGGCCGTCGCCCGCGCCCGCCACGACGACCTCGCGGCGCGGCTGCGGCGGCTGACCGTCGAGCGCGAGACGGTGGCCACCGAGGGCGCCGAGGTCGAGCGCGAGCTGGGCCTCGCCTCGGAGCGCGCGACCCGGCTCGCCGCCGAGCTGGAGCGCTCCCAGGGCCTCCACGCCGAGCTCGAGGCGGTCTTCGACCGCGCCCAGGCCGAGGCCGCCCGGTCGCGCGAGGGCCGCGAGGCGGCGCGCACCACGGGGGCGAGCCGCAAGGGCCGCCTGGAGCTGCTCGAAGAGCGCCTCGACTCGCACCGCCAGGAGACCGAGCGGGTGCGGGGCGAGATCGAGGAGGGGGAGCGGCAGATCGGCCTCTGGGCCGAAGAGGAGGAGCGGCTGGGGCGGCGCGAGACCGAGATCCGGGAGGCGATGCGCGCGGCGGAGAGCGAGCTCGAGGAGGCGCTCGCGGCGCGGGACGCCTCGCAGGGCGAGGTCGTCGCCGAGCAGGAGCGGCTGGACGCCCGGCGGGCCGAGGTGCGGGAGATCGAAGCGCGGCTCGAAGGGCGCCGCGAAGAGCGCGACGGGGTGCGCGAGGGGATCGGCGAGCTGCGGGTCGAGGAGGCGGGGCTCAAGCAGGAGGCCGGGCACCTCGAGGCGACGTTCGCCGAGGAGTTCGGCAGGGAGCTGGGGGCGCCGCTCCCGGCGGAGCCCGGACCGGAGACCGGGGCCGAGAGCGCGGCCGGGGTCGCGGCGAGCCCCGAGGCCCCGCCTCCGTCAGCGGGCGCGGAGGAGGCCGGCGGCGAGGAGGCGGCGCCGGCCGGGCCCGCCGAGCCGGCGGAGCCCTCCCGCCCGCTCGAAGAGCTCGAGGAGGAGCTCGCCGCCTGCCGGGCCGCCCTCGAGCGCCTCGGCCCGGTGAACCTGCTCGCCGCCGAGGAGTACGACGAGCAGGAGCAGCGCCGCGCCTTCCTGACCGAGCAGCGCGAGGACGTCCGCAGCTCGGTCGAGAGCCTGCGCCAGACCATCCGCGAGATCAACCGCACCTCGACCGAGCGCTTCCGCTCCACCTTCGAGCAGGTCAACGCCCACTTCCGCGGGACCTTCGTCGAGCTCTTCCGCGGCGGCGAGGCCGAGATGCGGCTGATGGACGAGGACGACCTGCTCGAGTGCGGGATCGAGATCGTGGCGCGGCCGCCGGGCAAGCGGCTCCAGAACCTGATGCTCCTGTCCGGCGGCGAGAAGGCGCTGACCGCGATCGCGCTGCTGTTCGCGCTCTTCCAGACCAAGCCGTCGCCCTTCTGCATCCTCGACGAGGTGGACGCGCCGCTCGACGACGTCAACACGCTGCGCTTCCTCGAGCTGCTGAAGAAGATGTCGCGCGAGACCCAGTTCATCGTGATCACCCACAACAAGCTCACGATGGAGGCCTCCTCCACCCTCTACGGGGTCACGATGCAGGAGAAGGGCGTCTCCGGCCTGGTCTCCGTCGAGCTCGACCAGCTCCAGCCCGAGCCGGCCCTGGCGACGGCGTAGACGCCCCGCCGGCCGGGGCGGATCCGGGCCGGGACCGAGCCCGGCCGTCCGCCCCTAGGGGAACGAGTCCGGGTCGCAGGCGTCGGTGTTCTTCTTGAACTCGACCCGGTCGTTGGCGCCGTCGCCGTCGGTGTCGGCGAAGATCGGGCTCGAGCGCAGATTGCACCTCGTCTGCACCCCGCAGCAGTTGTTGGCCTCGCGGACGTCGGCCAGCCGGTCGCCGTCGGTGTCGGCGCACGAGCTGCCGTCGCCGTGGTAGACGCCGTTCTTGGCGGCGCAGCGCTCCGCGGCGGTCCTGCTCTTCTTCGCCTTGAGCACCTTGCAGCGCCCCTTCTTGCCGAAGCAGCAGGCCCCCTTCGGGCAGCCCGAGCAGTCGCGGCCGATCTCGATGCAGTGGGTCGGGGTGGCGCCGGCGTGGCAGGTGACCTCGCAGCACTGCCGCCCGCGGTTCCTGCCGCGCTGGATCTCGCGCACCCCGGGGGCGAAGAAGGGCGAGCAGGCCTCGGCCCCGACCGAGTTGTCGTCCAGGTCGTGGACCCAGGGCACGTTGTCGAGGATCTGGAGCAGGTCCGCCGGGAGGCCGAGCTGGCCGGTGTCGAGCACCCGCACCTGGTTCCGGTCGTCGGTCCGGATGAAGGTGAAGACGGGCTGGACGGGCAGGAAGGACTCGAAAGTGCCGCCGTTGGCGTGGGTCTTGACGGCGGTCAGCAGGCCGGGCTGGGGCCGCTGGTCCGAGAGCTCGACCGAGACGTCCCACTCGGTGGCCTCGTTGCCGATCTGGACGGTGATCGGATCGCAGGAGACGAGGTCGAGCTGGACGAGCTCGATCGGGACCTCGGCGACCGAGCCGACGTCGGGGAAGAAGAGTTCGCCGAGCCGCTCCACCTGGGTGTCGAGGTGCGTGCCGGTCTTGCCCTGGAAATAGACCTCGCCCTGGAACGGCTGCGAACCCGGGCCGAAGAAGTCGGCGGGGAGCGGCACGCCGCAGAAATTGAACCGCGTCTGGCCGCACTCGGTGTCCCAGCAGTCGATGCCGGCCGGGATCTCGGTCTCGAGCTGCGCCTGCCCGGCCGCCGGGGCCAGCACCAGCACGAGCGCCAGGAGCCAGGCGAGGATCCAGACCACGAGCCATGCCGAATGCGCCTCCTCGCCCCTCTCGTGACGGAGTGTGTTCATTTCGAGCCTCCTTCCTGCCGGCGCGCCCACCGGTTTTCGCGCCGTGCTTCCGCGGCCGGGCGATCTCGCGGGCCTCGACGGCCCGGGCCGCCTCCCGCCCACGCAGATCTGCTGGCGGGCGGCCGCGGGGTTCCCGGGCTGGGCCCTTACCCTGATTGCGAAGATGATAAAGGAGAATCCACTCCGATGCAAAGCGCCGCCGAGGCGAGGCACCGAATTCCTGGAATCCGGTGCCTGTCCCCTTTTTCTTCAGGTCATCGCCGCCGAGCTCACCTCGGGGTGGGCGCGGACGAAATCGACCAGAGTCCGGGCGTAGTCGCGGAAGGGCGGAACCCGGATGCCGCTGCCCTCGAGATCCGCCGCGGCGTTCGCGGTCGTGTAGTAGGTCGGGTGGACGAAGTAGTCCACCACCCCCGAGGGCATCTTCATCACCCAGTGGACCCCCGGCACGTAGTCGAGCGCCGCCTTGGCCGCCGCCAGCGGCATCGGGATCCGCACGATCCGCCGCTTCGTCGCCTCGCCGAC